>CAKONA010000022.1 GCA_934096785.1 uncultured Bacilli bacterium
CTATGGAAGAAAGAGAAAATGTAGTTAGAGTAGTAGGAGAAGTAAGAAAGATAACTGGACAAAATATAGGAATTCTATATGATACTAAGGGTCCTGAATTTAGAAATGGAATGTTAGAAAATGATTCTATTAATCTAGTTGAAGGAAAGACTATAAGAATGGTTAAAGAAAAAGTACTAGGTACAGAAGAAAGATTTTCTGTTAACCATCCAAAGGCTATTGATTCACTTGAAGTTGGAAATGTAGTTTTACTTGAAAATGGTCTTATGAAAATAGAAGTTATTTCAAAAGAAGAAGATGGAGTAACATGTAAAATAATTAATGGTGGAGTATTAGGCAATAAGAAAAGCCTTAGTGTTCCTGGAGTACATTTAGATATACCTTTTGTATCTAAAGAAGATGATGAAGATATAAGATATGCTTGTAATCATGAAGGAGACTTCTTAGCATTATCATTTGTATCAACTAAGGAAGATGTACTTGAAGCAAGAAAGATAATTGAAGAAGAAAATAGTGATATAAAAGTAATAAGTAAAATAGAAAGTACTACTGGTATTGAAAACTTAAAAGAAATAGTTAGTGTTTCTGATGGTGTTATGGTTGCTCGTGGAGACTTAGGAGTAGAGGCACCTATGGAAGAAATACCATACTTACAAAAGATTATTATAGAAGAATGTAGACGTCAAAATAAATTTTGTATAGTAGCAACTGAAATGCTTGAAAGTATGAAACATAATGCTAGACCTACAAGAGCAGAAGTAACTGATATATTTAATGCAGTTTTAAATGGAACAGATGCTGTTATGTTAAGTGGAGAAACTACTACTGGTAAATATCCTGTTGAAACAGTTAAATATATGTCTAATATATGTGTTGAAGCTGAAAAACATTTTGATAATAGTGATTCATCTAAATATTCAATTAAAGGTATAGCTGGAGCTATTGCTGATAGTGTATATGATGTTTCAAATCTATTAGATACTAAATTAATAGTTGCTGCTACAATGAGTGGAACAACAGCTAGATTAATTAGTAACTTAAGACCTAAAAATGTTATATTAGCACTTTGTCCAACTGAGAAAGTTGCATATAGTTTGGCACTAAATAGTGGAGTTTATCCAGTTGTAACTGAAATATATAATTCTACAGATAGAATAATTGAAGATGCTAAGAAGAGAGGACAAGAATTCACTGAATTAAATAGTAAAGACATTATTATAATAACTGGTGGATTTCCAAATGATACTGTAGATAAAAAGACGAACTTTATGAAAATTGAAGAAATCTAGTTGATGTATGCAAATAATTATGATATATTATCTATGCAAGGAAAAAATGATAATACATTTTTGCGTGGGCACTATCGAAAGGTAGAGCCCTATTTTTATATAGAAAAATAATAGTAAAAATAATAACTTTATGATATAATTTTTCTAGAAGCAAGTGGGAGATGATATTATGCTTATACTATCTATATGTTCTGTTCCTGAAGTGTTAGAACTTATGAGTGTTGTAAATACAGTTATATTAATTATTAAAATAGTAGTACCTATATTACTTATTGTAACTGGTATGATTACATTGATGAATACGATTAAAACTGGTAATGATGATTTACTTGCTAAAGCTAAGAAGTCACTTGTGAGTAAGTGTATAGCAGCCATACTTGTTTTTTTAATACCAACACTTGTGAATGTAGTAGTACTAGTATCTGATCCTGAAAATGATTATAAAGCATGTCTTGATGTAACGGATGAATCTATTGCTGAAGCATATCAAAATAAGGCTGATGAATTAGTTAGAAAAGCAGAAAGTAGTAAAAAACTAGAAGATTATGCGAATGCAGTTAGTGCTGTTAGTAAAGTTAAAGATGAAAATAAAAGAAAAAGTTATCAAAATAGATTGAATAGTCTATATGAAAGTATAAATAAGTAGGTGAAGCATGATAAATATAGTATTATTTGAACCTGAAATACCAGAGAATACTGGTAATATTATGAGAACATGTGTGGCTACTAATAGTCATTTACATCTAATAAAACCATTAGGATTTAGTTTAGAAGAAAAATATATTAGAAGAGCTGGTGTTAACTATATAGATAAATGTATATATACAGTGTATGAAAATATAGATGAGTTCTTTGAAAAGAATAAGGATGGAGAATATTACTTTTTAACTAGATATGGACATAAACCACATACTAGTTTTGATTATAGTGATAAAGAAAAAAACTATTACTTTTTCTTTGGTAAAGAAAGTACTGGTATACCACCACACATTTTAAAACCATATATAGATAGATGTATGAGAATGCCTATGACTGATAATGTTAGAGCATTAAACTTATCAAATACAGTAGCTATAATGACATATGAAGCATTAAGACAACAAGGATATCCTGGACTACTATTTGATGAACCACATAAAAGTAAAAATTTTATTGAAGAAAGTGAGTAATCACTTTTTAAATTGGAGGTATAATGGCAATAACTAAAACTAATTTTATAGATTATACTAGATGTAGAAGATATAGTGCACTTGAAAACATTAGAAAAGATAAACTAGATTCAAAGATGACTATAGAAGAGTATATGGATGAAATGAAACAAGAAGAATATAAGGAAATACTTGGTAGTATGTTTGAAAGTACTAGTGAAGGTGAAGTGGATTTAACTAAGAAGGAAGATAAAGAACTTTCAGCTATGATGAAATACTATAAAGAAGTAGAACTTGAAACCGCATATAAAGTTAAAAAAATGTTTAAAGGTAAATTTGTTTATAGTGAAAACACTTATAATCAAGAATCATTTGATTTTATTCATAATGGTATTAGATACTTATGTTATGTTGATATTTATAATGAAAGTGAAGATGAAATAAATATAATAGAAGTTAAATCTACTACTAGTAGAAACTATATAGAAGGATTAAAGTACTCTATAAATAAAAATGAAAAAATAGATATGTTTTATTTAGATGATGGAATATATAGACTTAATAAACCTAGTAATAGTGATGAAAAAGTTAAAAGCAAATTTAATCAAAAATATATGAAGTTATTTGATAGATATAGTGATGTAGGAAAATATGTATTTGATATAGCTGTTCAAAGATATATAATTGAAAATGATTTAAAAAGTCATAACATTAATAAAAAGGTTAATTATTATTTGTCTGTTCTTAATCATGATTATGTTTATGATGGATATATGGTTGGGAATAAAAGAATATACAAAACTATAGATGGTGAAGATATAGTAAGACTATTTGATATGAATGAAATAACAAAAGAATATATGCCTATTATAGAAAGTATGGTTAATACACTTGAATATAATATATATAATCCTGATGCTAGTCCTTGTGAAGTTGGAGTTCATTGTTCATATAAAGAAAAGTGTGAATGTAAATATAAAAGTATATGTTATAAGGATGTACCAGCTTATAATGCTAGCTTTAACTATGTTGGTTTTAATGATAGAATAGGGATTGGACCAGACAAATATAATAAATATGATTTAATTAATAATGGATACTTGAAGTTAGATGATATACCTATTGATTGGTTAAAAGATAAACCTAATATGTTAATAGAAAGAGACTGTTTTGATAATGATAAGGTATATATTGATAAAGAGAAGATTAAGGCTATGTTTAGTACTTTAGAGTATCCAATATATCATTTAGACTTTGAAAGTTTTCCTTGTCCAATGCCTAGGTTTAAAGGAGAAAAGCCTTATACTCAATCATGTTTTGAATTTAGTTTACATATAGAACATGAGCCTGGAGTTTGTGATAAAGATGATGATAACTATGTTTTTTTAGCAGATACTTTAAATGATGAAAGATTAGAAATGGTTAAAGAGATTGTTAAAAGAATAAATCCAGATAAAGGAACAATGTTTGCTCAAAATGTTACATTTGAAAGAAGTAGACTTAAGGAATTAGCATATATATTTCCAGAATACAGGAATCATTTACTTAA
Organism: uncultured Bacilli bacterium; assembly: GCA_934096785.1. Next base: position 3,987 of record CAKONA010000022.1, read on the forward strand.
GATAGTAGATAAGTCTACAGACCTTTTATATTTCATTAAGAATAGTCAAGCTATATATGAAGGTTTAGGATTTGATGAAGAGAGAAGCAAATTAGTTAATTTTTATCATAAAGATTTAAGTGGAAGCTATTCAATAAAGAAGACATTACCAGTGTTAAGTGACTTAACTTATAAAGATTTAGAAGTTAAGAATGGTACTGAAGCGTTAGTTACTTATTCATTATATGATGATATGAGTGATGAAGAAAGAGAATTAGCAAAGCGTAATTTAAGAATATATTGTAAACAAGATACATGGGCTATGGTAGTTATATTAGATGCTTTACGTAAACTTGTAAATAATAAATAATTAAGGAAATAATTAATAGAAAGTGTGGTATTATAAAAGTATGAAAGAGAAAATGAGTAGAAAAAGTTTTATTGTTATATTTGTATTATTATTTGTTATAGTAGTTTTATGTGCTTTATTAGGATACATAAATAGAGATAAAGAGATGAGTGATAACACACATACATACACAGTACCAGTAAGTAAATATATTATAGTAGATGGAACTATGGTAACAGATGTAATGATTGAAGAAAAAAAGATGGTGCTTGATGCTGTAGATGATATTATTTTAAATAAAGAAGATGTTATAGGCAAATGCGTTAAAAGAAATGTAAAAGTAGATGAAGGAAGTACATTTAAAACATCTGATTTAGAGGAATGTTCTAATGAAAATTAGAAAGATATTAATTACATTTCTTTTAGTAATGATACTTTGTTCTTGCAAAAATAAAGATGAGTTAGAAATAAAAACAAATAATAAAGATAATATAAATGTAATAGAGAAAGATAATTATTTAGAAGTAACATATAATAATAAAAAGTATAACTTAAGTAATTATGAAGGTAAAAGTAAAAGTATTGTTTTAATAGATGGATGTTCTATGGATGAAGACTATTTAAGTGTTACATTACTTACTGATAGTAACTTATATTATATAATGATAGATAGTGAAGAATTAGAAAGTGTAAGTGACTATAATTTCACATTCATTAGTAATAATAAGAATATAAAAGATATAGATTATAAAAATATTGAAAGAAACGAAAGTGATTTACTTTATTGTGATAACAATGCAGTTATTGAATATATAAATGGAAGCGAAAAAGCAATACTTATGTCATATGATGATGATATTAAAAAAGTATATAAGGTAATAAATATAAATTAATTGTAAAATGAATGTAAAAAAATGTGTATAATTGTTGTATAGAGATTTATAATTGGTTATATTATTAGTGTAGGGAGATGGTAGAAGTGATATATCCTTCAATAGACAGATTATTAAACATTATTGACTCTAAGTATAAACTAGTTCATATAGTTGCAGATAGAGCCAAAGTAATGAAAGAACATAAGCATTTTCAAATGCCTGAGAGTGAATATGTATCTAAGAAAGAAATCGGAAGGGCTTTAGAAGAAGTAGATAGAGGACTAATAACAATAAAGAATAATTAGTCTTTTCTTTTGTTCAAAATAATGTTAAAATGTATTTAAGATAAGGAAGGTAATTATGAAGAGTAAGAAGAAAGATTATTTATTTTTTGGTACGGTTATATTATTAGTTGTAGCTATTATAGGAGTAAGTTATGCTTATTTTAAACTTCAAATAGAAGGCTCAGGTAAAGATATAGTTATGGAGACTGCAGACTTAAGACTTAGATATACTGATGGAGACACTATTACTTTAAATAATGCTTTCCCAGGTGATAATGTATCAAAGACTGTAACAGTAGAAAATATTGGTACAAAAGATGTTAGTTATTCACTTTATTGGAGTGATTTAATTAATACAATTGAAAGATATGAATTACATGTAACTTTAGATTGTAAGAGTTATACAGGATATGGAACTGATTCAAAAGTTGAAAGTGGTACATGTGATAGTATTTATAGAGCGGTACCTATTAGTAATACTAGTACTTCAGCACTTATTAAGAATAATTTACCTATAGCTGTAGGTGTAACACATGAATACACTATAACAGTAACTTTTGATGATAAAGAATACGAGCAAAACTATAATAAAAAGAAAAATTTTACTGGTAAAATAGATGTAAGAGAATATAGTAGTCCAGCACCTGTTTATTGTACATATGATGGGGAACTTACTCAAGGAGCTACTTTTACTAGAGGGTCTTATACTTATAAGTATAAACAAGAACAAATAGAAGATGAGAATTATGATATTGTATGGACAAATATTAATGATGATGGATGGGGAGTTTCATTAACAGACAGTACTAGTACTAACGCTATATCTGATTCTCCTTGTACTCATATAAATGAAAAACCTGTTGTTTCTACAAGTTATTTATTTGCTTATTCAGAATCTACTTCTTTAGATTTAAGTGATTGGGATACTAGTAATATTATTAATATGAATAACATGTTTGATAATAGTGCTGCAACTGAAATAAAGGGATTAGAAAACTTTAATACTGGTAAAGTAACTGATATGAGCTATATGTTTAAAGTTAGTAAAGCAGATACATTAATTTTAACCAATTTTGATACAAGTAATGTAACTAATATGGTTGGTATGTTTGCTGGAACAGTAACTAATGCTTTAGATTTAAGTAATTTTAACACTGGTAACGTAACAAATATGCGTGCAATGTTTGGAGATAATAATGCAACTTTTTTAGATTTAAGTAGTTTTGATACCAGCAATGTTACAGATATGAGTTATATGTTTGGTGCAAGTAATGTTAAAAGCCTTGATATTAGCAATTTTGATACCAGCAAGGTAATGAATATGGAAAGTATGTTTTATAATTCTAAAATAATATCATTGGATTTAAGTAGTTTTGATACCAGCAATGTTACAAATATGGGTCAAATGTTTAGAGGCTCTTCAATTAGCAATATTATTGGCTATGAAAAATTTAATACCGGAAATGTTATCAATTTTGATTTCATGTTTGCAGAAACTCAATTATTGCTAATTGATGTTAGTAAATATGATACTTCGAATGCGAGTAATATGACTGGCATGTTTGCAAAGAACATTGCAAAAGAAATAAGAGGACTTGCAAATTTTAATACTAGTAAAGTGGCTGCTATGGGCGCTATGTTTATGTCAAGTAAGTATCTTACAAGTTTAGATTTAAGCAGTTTTGATACAAGTAATTTAGTTACTGCTCAACAAATGTTTCAAAATTGTAAAGAATTAAAAACTATATATGTTAGTAATAAATTTGTCGTTGATAAAGTTACTGTTTCTGATCATATGTTTTGGCTTTCTGATAATCTTGTTGGTGGAAATGGAACCGGTTATGATAGTTCTAAAATAGATAAAACATATGCTCGTATAGATACTGCAGATGCTCCTGGATACTTTACTTTAAAATAAGGATTGATTAATTTCAATCTTTTTAATTGAAATAAAGTCATAAAAATGTTATATTATTTTTAGGATAGGTGAGTTGTAGAATGAAAAGCAAGACTAAAGATTATTTGTTTTTAGGAAGTATAAGTTTGTTACTTTGCATTAGTCAAGTAAAAGTAGACAACTACTTAATATAATTTAACTGTTTAAATTGGATTGGTGTTAAATAATTAAGAACACATTGTGGTCTTTCATTATTAAAATAATAAATGTAATCCTCAATAGATTTAAAAATATCATTACAATCATTTATTTTAAAATCTATAAACAATTCTTCTTTTATCCAACCGTTTATACTTTCCATAGCTCCATTTTCTGTTGGAGGCCCTGGTTTAGAAGTGGAATGTATGATATTATATAGATGTAAAGATTCGTTGAATCTTTTGGAACAGTATACGGAACCTTGATCCGAGTGAAGAATCATTTCAAGGCTAGTATACTTTTTATTTTTTTCTTCAATAACTTTTGCCATAGCGATATGGTAAGATTCTGGATTTCCTTTTTTATTTGATAAATAATAGGCTATTATTTCATTATTAAATAAATCCATATAAAGTGTAAGTTCATAATAATGTTGATTTGCCAAAAAAGCGGTCATATCTGTAACCACTATTTGAAATGGCCTTAAAGGATTCAACTCAGCTAAAATATAATTTGGAAATTTCTTAATCTCACGATGAGCTTTCTTTCCGTACCACCTCCTTTCACTGTGTAGGCTTTTTTTAATCTTTCAATTTCTATATCCTTCTTCATGATAATTGTTTTAAGTTCTTCATTTGATAAACTGTTATAATCAATAAAATCTGAATCATCTACAAGTGAAAAATTATTTTCAATTTCAATTATTGGATCAAAATAATGATTATCTTTATTAAAAGTTGTAACCCATTTTTCTAAAGTCTTAATTGGTATTTTATATTCATTAGCTGTCTTTAGTGTTGAAGCATGATTAATGCATATTTCTTCACATAGTTTCTTTTTAAGTTCACGATTGTAGTGCATATAGTCCCTCCTTATTGTCTACCTAATAAAATAATTGTATACATAAATAAATTAATTGTCTACTTAACCCTCTAAGTTGTCTACTTTAAGGTTACCATAACAGTTACCATAACACACGATTTTTTTGCCGTTTTCAATCATACGAACAAAAATTCGCTTGCGGGGGGGGTAATATTTTATATAATAAACTAGAAGAAGGTAGAACATATGGATAAAAAGAAAATAATTTTAATAGCATTAATAACAACATTACTTTTAGGTATTATTGGTTTTACATACTCCTATTTTGGTTTAGAAGTTGAAGGTACTCCTAAAGATATAGTTATGGAAACTGGAGACCTAAAATTAACTTATATAGATGACACTGAATTAAAACTTACTGAAGCTATGCCAGGAGACACAATAACTAAAAAGATAAAAGTAGTTAATGATGGAGTTAAGAGTGCTTCTTATAATTTCTATTGGGGAGACTTAGTAAACACAATAGACTTCTTTGAACTTCATGTCATCATGGAATGTAAGAGTTATAAAAATTATGGAACAGAGTCTCAAGAAGAAAGTGGTACATGTGATAGAATCTATAGAGCAGTACCAATCTCAGACACAGTAACTGATGGAACTATTAAGAAGAACATCTCAATAGATGCAGGTATTACTCAAGAATATACAGTAACTGTTCAATTTGATAATAAAACTTATCCTCAAGATGATAACTTAAATAAATCATTTACAGGTAAAATAGGTATTGAACCATATGAAGAACCTAAAGAGATATATTGTACATATGATGGAGAGTTAACTAACGGAGTTGAATATGTAAATGGTCCTTATACTTATAAATATAATTATCAAGGAACTCAAACTACTACTAGTTTACAATGGGAATATGCTGGTAGTCTTGGTGGATGGGGAGTACAATTAACTGATAAAAACAGTACGGATGATGTAACTGGTTCACTTTGCACATACATAAATGATAAACCAATTATGTATATGTCTTATATGTTTTATCCTTCAAAAGCTTCTTACATTGATACAAGCAATTTTAATACAAAAAATATTACTAATATGAGGGCTATGTTTTTTGGCAGCAAAGCAACTGAAATAAAAGGACTAGAAAATTTTGATACTAGAAAAGTTCGAAACATGAGGTATATGTTTGCTTCCTCTTATATGAAAGAACTTGATTTGAGTAGTTTTGATACAAGCAATGTAATTGATATGTATGAGATGTTTGGATGGAGTTATGGTGTATCATCACTAGATTTAAGTAATTTCAATACGAGTAATGTTAATAATATGAGTGGGATGTTTGTCAAAAGTAATGCTGCTTCACTTGATTTAAGTAGTTTTGATACAAGCAAAGTAACAACTATGAGTAGCATGTTTTCTCAAACAAACATAAAAAAGTTGGATTTAAATAATTTTGATACTGGTAATGTTACTAACATGTTTGCTATGTTTATTGATGCTAAAACATTAACGATTAATCTTAAAAACTTTAATACAAGTAATGTAACAAATATGGCCCGAATGTTTGAAAATTCAAATGTATCTACGTTAGATTTAAGTAGTTTTGATACAAGCAAAGTAACAATTATGCAAAGCATGTTTGATGGAGCTACTGCGACTGAAATAAAAGGATTAGAAAAATTTGATACAAGTAATGTAACTAATATGTATGCTATGTTTAGAAGTAGTAATTTAAAAACAATAGACGTAAGTAGTTTTGATACAAGTAAAGTAACTGATATGGGTTCTATGTTTATGTTTTCAAAAATCAAAAATTTAGATTTAAGAAATTTTAATACAAGTAATGTTACTAATATGGCTAATATGTTTTCTAATAGTGAAGTAACTGAAATAAAAGGCCTTGAAAATTTTGATAC
>CAKONA010000023.1 GCA_934096785.1 uncultured Bacilli bacterium
ATTACTTATAAGACATATGATACTTATCTAAGAGGTCCTGGCTATAAATCTCATGTATATTACTGGATGCCTTTTGATGGTGGAATTGGTCTTCATGATGCTGCTTGGAGAAGTGAGTTCGGAGGAGATATTCACTTTAACAGTGGTAGTCATGGATGCGTTAATATGCCTCATGATGCTGCTAAAGAAATATATGAAAATGTAAGTGCTGGTTCTAAAGTACTTGTACATAACTAAAAAAAGACATTCGCTTGAATGCCTTTTAAATTGTAAGATAACTTGTAATGAATGGAGTTATTATGTCACTAAAGTATAGTGTCATAAGTGCTCCGATTAGAAGGAACGGACCAAATGGAATAATTCCTTCTTTATTTTTTTTGCTTATTATTAGTGAGAATATTAGTCCTACTAGTGAACCTAAAAATAATGATACGAAACTATTTATAACTCCAAGTGCTAGTGCAATTATTCCCATTAATTTGATGTCTCCGTCTCCAAGTGACTCTTTTTTGAACATAAAGTTACCAAGTAGTTTTAATCCATACATTATAGCAAATAGTAATGCTCCTGCGATAATGTGTTTGAATACTTCCATTTTGTCTAAGTAACAAAGTAATGAAATTGTAATGGATATTCCACTGATAATGAGTACTCTATCTGATATGTAGTAATAAAGAAAGTCACTTATTATTGTTACCATTAGTGCACATGTAAGAATTGTTGAAAGCCAAAAATTAAGTGATAATCCATACATTAAGTAGTTACATAAGAATAATAATGCACATACTATTTCTACGAATGGATATATGAAATTTATTGGTTTTTTACAGTAGGCACATCTTCCTTTTAAGAAGATATATGATATGATTGGAATGTTCATGTACCATTTAAGTGGCTTTTTACATTCGTTACAGAAGCTTCTTGGAAAGGTAGCTTTTATCTTATTTGGAATTCTGTATCCCATGCATCCAAGAAAGCTACCCATTACTGCTCCTAATACTGTTATTAATACTATTAATTCTATTTTCATTTTTAAAACTCCCTAACTAATTGTATCGTACATACCGAACATTGGTACTACTATTGCAATAAGAATGAAACCTACGATAACTGCTAGTAAAACTATCATTATTGGTTCTATAAATGTTTTGATCATGTTTACTGAGTTCTTTTCTAGTTTTGTGTAGTAGTCACCTACTTTATCTAGCATAGTTGATAATTCTCCAGTTGATTCTCCTGTTAGTATCATGTAGTATGCTACTTGAGGAACAGCCCAGTTATCTTTGAATGTTTCACTCATTTTTTCACCTTTTAATAGGTTATTTATTGTTCTATACATTATTCCTTTGTATATTTCGTTTGAAGTAATTTTTCCTAAGATGTCAATACTATCTGTTAGAAGTACATTGTTTTTATTTAGTGTTGCGAATGTACGAGCAAATAATGCCATTTCTTTATATATGATTAGGTCTCCTACTACTGGAAGTTTCATAAATATTGTTTGCATTAACGCTCTAAATGCTTTTACTTTCTTGTATAGATAGATATAAAGGACTACTATTGCGAGTGTTAATTCTATTATTGTCATGTATTCATTTTTCAAAAATGCTGAGATGTTTAGTGTTATTATTGTTACTGGATTTAGTTCTGCATTCATTGATTCATATACTCCTACAAATTGTGGAACTATGTATGTAAGCATGAATATAACGATTGCAATTGCGAAGACAAGCACGATACATGGATATGCAAGTGCACTATAAACAGCTCTTTTTGTGTCCTCTGCTTCTTGATAGTAAGCACTCATTTCATCAAGTGTTCCTTCGATGTCTCCAATCATTTCTGCACTTTTTACCATATTAACTAGTAGTGCTGGAAATACTTTTCCTTGTTTGTTTAGTGCTTCTGAGAAAGGTTCTCCCATAGTTAGTTCGTATATAACTGAATCATAAACTGATTTGTATTTTTTTCTTTTGTCTTGTTCTGCTAGTATTTTAACTGCGTCTGTAAGTGGAATACCTGCTTTGATGTAAGTTGATAATTGAGCTAGCCAGAATACTAGATCTTTATTTTTCATTTTTCTCTTTAGACTTGATGATTCTGTATGGAAGAAATTAATTGCCCAGTTTGTTTCTATTTCATAGACTGTCATTCCTTCATCAATTAAATATGAATAAACATCTAATTTAGAAAGTGCTGCGAAATAGCCTTTTACAAGTTTACCATTTTTGTTTCTAGCAAGGTATCTATATGTTTGTTTAACTTCTGATCTAACAGCATCATCTCCATTTGGGTTTACTGTCATTATGATAAGACTTGCTTCTTTCTTTTCACGTGCTGCTTTTACGAATGAAAGGTTTTCATATTTGTCTTTTATATATTCTTCAAGTCTTTGACTAAGTGTTTTTGTTTCTTCTGCTTGCTCTTTTTTAACACTATCTTTTAGTATTTCTATTCTTCTTTTAATACGGTTATATATATCATATACAGTCTTACTACATTTATTGTAAATGAACATTGGAAAGTCATGAAATACTAGTGTTAGAATGTATATACATCCATTATACATAGACATTATTAAAGCATAAAGTTCAATCCATATTTTCTTAAATAGTATGTTCCAGATAGTTTCTATTATGTTTTTTATTCCCCATCCTAGGTAACTTACGAATGAAACTATAAATGAAATTATCATATCAAATATACTAAATATACCTACTCCAGCACTTTTTATAAGTGCAATTAATTCTGTTATAATTAATTTTGGTAAAGATAATATATTAAAAGATGATTTTTTCTTTGATGCTGATGTAGTTTTTTTCTTTTTATTTGTAACTTTTTTAGCCATAGTCATCTATCCTTCTTACTCTAATCTATAATGATTATATCATAGTTTTTTCTAAATAAGAACACCTTTTTTATTTTTTTTAATATATTATTATAGGAGGTATCTTTTGAATACTGAACTTTTATCTATTTTTAAGAAAATAAATATTTCTAGTATAGCTGGGACTGCTAATAAGACTCTTGGTGTTGTTAAAAAAGCGATTCCTGTTTATCGTGAAGTTAAGCCTTATTTACTTAGAGAGAAAAGCATTTTTAAGAAGAAGGATGAAGTGGACGCAGTCAAAATAAAAGAAAGTAATGAGTCAAATGAAGATAGAGATTCTTCTTATAATGACACACTTACTTTCTTTCAATAGTTATTCTCTTTCGTCTGTACTAAGTATTGTTAAGAATGCTTCTTGAGGAATTGATACACTACCTACTTGTTTCATTCTTTTTTTACCTTCTTTTTGTTTTTCAAGAAGTTTTCTTTTTCTAGATACGTCTCCTCCATAACATTTGGCAAGTACGTTCTTTTTCATAGCTGAGATGTCTTCACGAGCTATTACTTTTGCGCCTATGCAGGCTTGGATTGGTACTTGGAACATTTGTCTTGGTATTATTTTCTTTAGGTTTTCACATATTATTTTTCCACGTTTGTATGCGAAGTCTTTGTGTACAATTAGACTTAAAGCGTCGATTATATCTCCATTTAGGAGTATATCCATTTTTACTAGTTTACTTTCTCTATTGCCTATAAATTCATAGTCAAATGATGCATATCCTTTTGTATAGCTTTTTAATTTGTCAAAGAAATCGTATACTATTTCTGAAAGTGGAAGTTCATATGTGATGTTTACTCTTGTTTCATCCATATATGACATGTTTTTGTATATACCTCTTTTATCTTGACATAGTTCCATTATTGGACCTACGTATTCGCTTGGAACATAGATGTTTGCGTTTACGAATGGTTCTAGGACTTTTGATATTTTTGATGGGTCTGGCATTTTTGATGGTGAATCTATAGAAACTGTGCTTCCATCATTTAACACCACTTCATAGATAACTGATGGACTTGTTGCGATTATATCTATTCCAAATTCTCTTTCGATTCTCTCTTGAATGATTTCCATATGTAATAAACCTAAAAATCCACATCTAAATCCAAATCCTAGGGCAATTGATGTCTCTGGTTCAAATGTAAGAGATGCGTCGCTTAATTTTAATTTAAGTAGTGCTTCTTTTAAGTCAGGATATCTTGATGACTCGATTGGATAGATTCCTGAGAATACCATTGGTTTCATTGGTTTGTAACCTGGCAAAGCTTCTACTTTTTCTCCTTCTTTACATATTGTGTCTCCGACTTCTACTTCTGTAATGCTTTTTATTGATGCGCTAAGGAAGCCTACTTCTCCGGCACTAAGGCTTTGCTTTTTAATCTCATGAGGTGTGTGTTTACCAAGTTCTAAAACTTCATATGTTGCGTTTGAATTTATAAACCTTATTTTGTCTCCTACTTTTACAGTTCCATCCATTATTCTAATAAGTATTACTACTCCTTTGTATGGATCAAAATAACTATCAAATATTAATGCTCTTAGTTTGTTACTTTCGCTTTTTGGGCTTGGTATTCTCTCAATTACTGCATCAAGTAGACTTTCTACTCCTTCTCCTGTTTTTCCTGAACAACAGATGATTTCATCTCTGTCAAATCCAATTGTCTTTACAAGTTCATCTTTTACTTTTTCAGGATTTGCATTAGGTAAATCTATTTTATTTATAACAGGAATTATTTTTAAATCTGACTCTAATGCTAGGTATAGGTTTGCTAAAGTTTGTGCTTCTATTCCTTGAGTTGCATCTACTACTAGAATTGCTCCTTCGCATGCTGCTAGGCTACGGCTTACTTCATAACTGAAGTCTACGTGTCCCGGGGTATCTATTAAGTGAAGAGTGTAACCTTTATATTTAAGTTCTACTGCGTTTAGTTTGATTGTTATTCCTCTTTCTCTTTCAAGATCCATTGAATCTAGTATTTGTTCTTTCTTTTCTCTTTCTGTTACTGCATGACAAACATCAAGTATTCTATCTGCTAGAGTACTCTTTCCATGATCTATATGCGCTATTATACAAAAATTTTTTATTTTATCTCTTTCCATAAGAATTATTTTAACAAAAATGTATTGAAAATACAATTAGATAGTAAAGAAAAAGAACTAAAACGCATAACTTTAGTTCTTAATAATATATTATTAGTTTATTTTTTAAATCTTAAAAGTGATTTTTCAATTTCAAAGTTTGGATCAAATTCTTTTATTATACTATTACGTTTTAATTTTGTAAGTGCTTTTACTTCAATTTGTCTTACTCTTTCACGAGTTATGCCTATGATGTCTCCTATTTCTTGTAATTTATATGGTTTTCCATCGACAAATCCAAATCTATATGCGATCACTAGTTTTTCTCTATCGGTAAGTGGAGAATTTTCAAATACCGCTTTTCTTAATTCTTGATTGAACGAATTTTGTACGTAAACATCATCAGTGAATTTTGTATCTTCTAGTAGGTCTCCTAATTCTGTATCTTCTTTGCTTTCAGCTGAATTTTTTGTTAGTTGATTTAATGAAACTGGAGCATTGAATATTAATTCTTGACATCTCATAACATCTTCTTTTTCCATTGAAAGCATTTCAGCTAGTTCTTCTGTACTTGGTTCTACTCCGTTTAATTTATAATATTTATTTGCAGCTGATTTTACTTTCATGATTTTTTCAAATCTATGTACTGGAATTCTTACATTTCTTCCATCATTTGCGATTGAACGTGTTATTGATAGACGTATCCACCATGTTGCGTATGTACTGAATTTGAATCCTTTTGTATGGTCAAATTTTTCTATTGCTTTCATAAGACCCATGTTACCTTCTTGAACTAAATCTAGAAAGTCTACGTTTCTGCCTGTGTAGTGTTTTGCGACTGCGACTACTAAACGAAGGTTGTGTTTAATTAATTTTTGTTTTGCTTCTTCGTCGCCTTTTTTGATTCTTTCACATAATTCGTATTCTTCTTCGCGAGTAAGAACTTGGCAAGAAGATAATTCATTGATATATAGTTTTGAAATGTCTGCATTATAAGGTAAGTCTATGGCTTCTCTGTATTCATAGCTTTCTTTTATATCTTTACCTGAATACATTGAGTATGAAGTAAGCATTGCTATGATGGTTTCATTTTGAAGTTTGTCTGTTATTTCTTCAATTTCAATAAGATTATCTAAGAAGTCTCTTAGGCTAGTTGAATTTTTCACCAATTTTTCTACTTCATCTATTGTTAATTCTATATCGTTTTGCCATAAATACATAGATAAGGATTTAATGTTCTTAAATGTGTTTTCTTTTCCTTCTCTAATGCTTGTGTTTATAAATCTATTTAACTCATTTATTTTATCTTTATATTCTTTGTTTGTATTTTGTTCTTTCATTTCATCACTCCTAACTAAAAAAGTGGTAATATTATACCACTTCCGAGTTCCTTTTTCAAGGAGATTTTTTTGTATTAAATTTAAAATTGGTTTGAGGTTTTGTATCTTTCGATTGAATCAGCTATTACTTCGATAGCTTTTTCTTTTCCATAGTAGTTTCCTACTTCTACTTTTATTTTTTGAAGTACCTTGTAATTTTCGAAGAAATTCTTAATCTCCTCTAATATAAATTTAGATAAATCTTGTAGTTCTTCTATTTCTTTGTATCTTGGATCTACATCAACTACAGAGATAATCTTATAGTCTTCAAAACCATTATCTATTAGTTTTAAGACTCCAACCACTCTTGCTGGAATAATACATCCTGGATATGTTGGTTCAGTTCCAATTACAAGAATATCTAGTGGGTCTCCATCTTTAGCAAGAGTTCCTTCTATAAATCCATATTCTGCTGGGTATGCCATTGCTGAATATAAGACTCTATCTAATTTTATGCGGTTACCCTTTATTTCAAATTTATTTCTACTTCTATAAGGTATCTCTATAACAGCATCTACTACGTAATTTGATTTATTCATTTTTACCATCCTCTCGGTATTAGTATATCATGATAAAGAGAAGATTAAAAGTATTCTTTGATATTTCTGCTTTATTGAAACTAATAAACGTTTCTCAAACAGACATAAACTCCGGGTGATAGCCACCGTACATTTTTTGATTTTAAATATAATTTTTATTTTCTATTTCTTCTTTTGATATAAGGTATTTTTTAATTCTTTCGTCAGACTCAGATAATTCTTTTAATTCATTGTCTTTAAGTACTAACATTACTAAAGGTTTTAGGATTTCTTTTTTTGTTTTGTTATATTCTTCTTTTACCTTATCAAGATTAACTTCATAAAATATAAAATTATCTTTGAATGGTTTATTTTCTTCGTTTTTAAAGGTATATAAGTCTTCTTTTGGAATTGAGTCATCATTTATTAATAAATTGATATGAAGATATATTGGGGTGTGGGGAAATTTTTCATTTTCTTCATCTTTGTTTTGATAATAAATGAGGGCTAGTCTTGTTAAAGCTAAATCTCTTTCTGAATCTCTTGTTTCTCCATGATGAATATCAACATAATGAATAGTGTCATCATAAATTACTTTTAGATATTTAATAGTTGTTTCTTGTTTTAACTTAATTTTTTCTTTTATAATTGTTATTTCATCTATCTTTTTGTTTAAACAAGTTTCTAGTAACCATTTAAGTAAGTCTTCGTTCTTTTTGTCAAAGAATATTGAATTAAAAATTACATTACTTATTTGTGTGTCCATGTTGCCTCCTTTCTAGAGAATTTATATTCCTCTATTATTATAGTAAGCCATAAATTTCAAAAACACTTCTTTTTTTGAGAATTTTTTTATCTTTTTTTGGAGGCAACAAAAAAAGCCAACGTTTGTTGACTACTTTGTTTCTTCTTTAGTAACTTTAATAGCTTCTTTACCTTTGTAGTATCCACATTTTGTACAAGCTCTATGAGGAGCAACTACAGCGCCACAATTAGTACAAGTTGTAATTGTTGGAGCAGTTTTCTTTAAATGTGTTCTTCTTTGTCTTTTAGCAGTTTTACTAATTCTTCTAAAAGGTAATGCACCAAATAAAGTAATGTCTAATTTCATTTTTATTCCTCCTTTTATATCAGGTCGTAAAAATATCTTTTTCACTTCGCTAAAGTATTTTCTCATAAAAACATAAAAATTTCAAGTGAATTTTAATATTTTCTTATAAAATTTGTATATTTATGTGTATTTTGCTATAATTTTGGTGAAAGGAGTGCTTATGAAACTACTTGTAAGTGATTATGATGGTACTTTTAATGAAGATGAGAAAAAGATAAAAATTGATAAAAATGTAGAAGCAATCAGAAGATTTATGGATAATGGAAATATATTTGCTTTTGCGACTGGTAGGAGTTTTGATTCTATTAAGGGTGAAACTATTAAATATAATATACCATATAATTATTTAATATGTAATAATGGTACTTCTATTTTTGATTGGAATGATAACTTAATATTTCAAAATAAAATAATTCTTGATAATGTATTTAGAACTCTTGAATACTTAAAGAAACTTGATTTTGTAGAAAGTATAGAGTTAAAAGATGCATATGAACATGATACTAAAAGTGTTCTTGATGTTTGTGAGATTATATGTACTTTGAAGTTTAGAAATATATTAGACTTGAAAAAGATTAAGAATGAGATTAATTTTTTAAGTTGTTTTTCTTTTATGAATGTTGTTTACTTAAAAGAGAGATTTGACAAGAAGTATGGAGTTTATGTCGTTAGTAAGATTGAAGGAATTAATAAAAATGATATTTATACAATTGGAGATGCATCTAATGACAAAGGCATGATAAGTGAGTTTAATGGCTATAAGATGCCACTATCCTATCCTAGCGTGATGTTTGGAGATAGTAAGTTTATTAAGTCAGTGGACGCGCTTGTTAGAAAGATTGAGAGGTAAAAGATGGGTAAAGTTGTTGGTATAGTATGTGAATATAATCCTTTTCATAATGGACACAAGTATCAAATTGATATGATTAGAAAGAAATATAATGATGCGACTATTGTTGCGGTGATGTCTTCTTCTTTTACCCAAAGAGGTGACGTTTCTTTGATGAATAAGTTTGATAAGGCAAGTGTGGCTATTAATAACGGGATAGATTTGGTGGTTGAGCTTCCTTATGTTTATAGTACTCAAGGTAGTGATGTTTTCGCGAGTGCTGCTGTAAAGATTCTTAATCATTTAAGAGTTGATACAATATGTTTTGGAACTGAAAGAGATAATATTGATGATATAAAGAAATGTGTAAGTGTGCAATTAAATGTTCCTAATTATGATGAGTTAGTTCGTGAAAATATGAGTCTTGGAGTAAACTATCCTACTGCTTTAAATAAGGCTTTAAAGAAACTTATTAATATAGAAATTACTGAACCTAATGATTTACTTGCTTTGAGTTATATAAAGGAGATAATTAAGAATAAATATAATATTGAAATATTTAATATTAAAAGGACTAATAGTTTTCATGATATTGAGTCTAATGAGAGTATTGTTTCTGCTTCAAATATTAGAAATAAAATTAGTAATGGCGTTGATATTCGTGATTATGTACCAGAAGATGTGTATTTGAAACTTAAAGATATTAAACTAAATGATAAGTATTTTGAATTTTTGAAGTACAAGATACGTTCTGAAAGTGATTTAGAAAAGTATTTAGATGTTGATGAGGGACTTAGTACTAGAATCAGAAATGCATTAGATAAATCTAATAGTCTTGATGAATTAATTCAAAATATTAAGACTAAGAGGTATACTTATAACAAGATATCTAGGATGCTTAATCATATTCTTTGTTCTTTTACTAAGGATGAGAGAGATATGACTAAAAATATAGAATATATTAGAGTTCTTGGTTTTGATGAGATTGGACAAAGGCATTTAAATAGTATTAAAAGTGAGATGAGTGTTAAAGTTCTTAACAAGTTTGATACTAGTTATAAAGCTTTAGAAATTGAGAAAAGAGTTAGTTATATATACTCTATGATAATGGATGATATAATGGATAATGAGATTAAAAATATTCCAGTTAAAAAGTGACTTTCCCGTCACTTTTATTTTGCGTCGTACCAATCTTTTCCATAGTTGATTTCTACTTTTAATGGTACATCAAATTTATATATGTTTTCCATTGTGTCTCTTACTAGTTCTTTTACCTCTTCTAGTTCGTTTTCTCTTACATCGAATATTAATTCATCATGTACTTGTAATAGCATTTTTGTTTTTAGGTTTTTGTCTTTTAGTTCTTTGTGAAGTTTTACCATGGCCATTTTAAGAATGTCTGCGGCTGTACCTTGGATTGGTGTATTTAATGCCATTCTCTCACCCATAGCTCTGATCATGTAGTTTGTATTTTTAAGTTCTTCGATTTCTCTTTTTCTATTAAATAA
>CAKONA010000024.1 GCA_934096785.1 uncultured Bacilli bacterium
ACTCGCAAATTAATTATAGCATAATGAAAATCAAAAATAAAGACTGTTAACAAAAATTACTTTGTCAACAGCCTGAAAGAAGCCTAAGAAGCTTCTTTTTAATTAGCTTAATAAAGCTGAAATAACAATGGAAAATAAACTCAATACCATTAATATAAGCATAATCCATGCTACTACTTTTTTTCCAATTTCACTTTTCTTCTTTTTCTTTGCCATATTTAATACCTCAATAAAATTATAATATAAAAGTAATAAAAAATAAAGAAGTAAATATAATTTAATATGAAAATAATTAAAAGTAAGATATTCAAATTAATAACAGCATCACTAATAATAGGATTAATACTAGGCATCATTTATTTTATCTTTATAGATAAGAAAGAATTAGAAAGTAGTATCATTAACTACATAACATTAATTAAAAACAACGATTATAACTATATCAAAGGATTAACTTTATCAATATCATCAAATCTTAAATATAGTAGTATTATCTGGATATCAGGTATAATTTTCTTTTGCTCCCTAATAATACCTTTAATAATCATTTATAGAGGCATATCACTAAGTATAACATTATCAATAGTAATTTATACTTTCAAACTAAAAGGACTTCTATACGCCTTAATAATAGCCATTCCAAACATAATAAATGAAATAATATTTCTATTTCTAAGTTACTACAGTATTACATTCAGTATTAAATGCTTTAATACAATAAAAAACAATAAAGACATAAATCTAAGACAATTTATAAAAAACTATTTCTATATTTTTATAATTCTATCATTTCTTTTAATAATAAGTAGTTTAATAGAAATATATTTATGTTCAAATATCATTAAATTTGTAGTATAATATTCCTATTGAAAGGAAAGTATATTTATGAAAGTAGTAGTAGGAATAAGTGGAGGAGTAGATTCCGCAGTATCAGCATTATTATTAAAACAAGAAGGTTATGAAGTAGTAGGCCTATTTATGAAGAATTGGGACTCTAATATCAATAATGACAAAGAAGGTATAACAGATGGAGTATGTCCTCAAGAATTAGATTATAGAGACGCTAAAGCAGTATGTGATGAACTTTGTATACCTCTTTATAGAGTAGATTTTATTAAAGAATACTGGGATGATGTATTTAAATATTTTTTAGATGAACTTGAAAAAGGTAGAACTCCAAATCCAGATATTATGTGTAATAAATATATAAAGTTCGACTTATTCAAAAAAGAAGCTAAAAAACTAGGAGCAGATAAAATAGCTACTGGGCACTATGCACGTATTAAAGGAAATAAACTTTTAAGAGGAGTAGACAATAATAAAGATCAAACTTACTTCTTAAGCCAAGTAACTAGTGAACAGTTAAAAGATGTATTATTTCCAATAGGTCATCTAACTAAACCAGAAGTACGTGAACTAGCAAAAGAATATAATCTTCCAGTCGCTGATAAAAAGGATTCAACAGGTATTTGTTTTATTGGAGAACGTCATTATCAACAATTCGTATCTAACTATTTAAAAGGTAAAGATGGAGACATAATAGATGTAGAAACAGGTAAAAAAGTTGGAACTCATCATGGACTTATGAACTACACTATAGGTCAAAGACGTAACGTAGGCTTATCAGGAGATGAAGAAAGACACTATGTATGTGGTAAAGACTCAAAAACAAACACGCTTTATATTGCATACGGAAGCGACTCAAAATATCTACTTTCAGATGAAGCATTAATTGAAGACATAAACTTCATATCAGATAAACATCCAACATTCGCAACAGCAAAATTTAGATATAGAAGTGAAGACATTCCAGTAACAATAGAATACTTAGAAAATAATCAAATAAAAGTAAAATATATAGATGGTAAAGCAGTAACACCAGGTCAAGCATGTGTTATATATCTAGGAGAACAATGCTTAATGGGTGGAATTATTAAACAAGTATTCAAAGACGGAAAAGATATTTGGTACTTAAAATAAAGGAGAAAAGAATGAATAAAGTTGTTATAATAGGTTGTGGAAACGTAGGAATGAGTTATGCATTTTCACTATTAAACCAAAATACAAATGTAAATGAATTAGTATTAATAGATATAAACAAAGAAAGAATAATCGGAGAAGCAATGGATTTAAATCATTGTTTAGCATTCAGTCCATCAAAAATAGATATAAAAGTTGGAGACTATTCTGACTGTAAAGATGCAAAACTAATCGTAATCGCCGCAGGTGCTAACCAAAATCCAGGAGAAACAAGAATGGATTTAATCAACAAAAACTCAAAGATATTTAAATCAATCATAACAGAAGTAATGAATAATGGCTTTAAAGGTTATTTCTTAGTTGCTACAAACCCACTTGATATAATGACATATATAACATATAAATACTCTAAAATGTCCCCAAATAAAGTAATAGGTTCAGGAACAAGCCTAGATACAGCAAGATTAAGATATATAATTGGTGAAAAAGTAAACATAAATCCTAAAAGTATACACACATATGTTATTGGTGAACATGGAGACTCAGAATTTGTTCTTTGGAGTTCAGCTTTAATAGGCAGTGAAAAAATAGATAAATATTTAACACAAGAAGAAATGAATAAAATAGAAGATGAAGTAAGAAATGCAGCATACGAAATAATAGATAGAAAAGGTGCAACCTACTATGGAATTGCAATGTGTCTTACAAGAATTACAAATGCAATACTTAATAATGAAAACACAATCATAACAGTATCAAGCTATGATGAAGAAAATGATATCTACTTTAGTACACCAAGCGTAATCAATAAAGATGGAGCAACAAAGAAAATGAAATTAGAACTTAATAGCGAAGAACAACAAAAACTAAATAATTCAATCAATGTTATCAAAGATGCAATAAAAAGTATAGAATAGAAAGATGTTAGAAATAATATCTTTTTCTTTATAAAAAATAATAGACAACACCATATAAAACTGATAAACTTATAGATAGAGAAAAGTGTAGTTAGACATTACAATTTAGAACATAAAAAATGACTGCCTAAGCAGTCGAACACATACGTGAGCATTTAGGGCAAAGCCTTTATTTTAACTCTCTATGTCGTTCTAAATGGTATTAGAACAACTACATAATATCAAATATATGGAGGTATGTCAATGACAAAATCAAAAAACTACAATATAGGTTTAGATATAGGAACCACTTCAGTAGGTTGGGCAGTAGTAGAATCAGAAAACCAAAAAGTAATGAGAAAAGGAAATAAAGCATTATGGGGTGTAAGGCTCTTTGATGAAGCAAATAAGGCAGAAAGTAGAAGAAATTTTAGAAGTACAAGACGTAGATATGATAGAAGAAGAGAAAGAATTAAATTACTACAAGAAGAATTCAAAGAAGAAATAAACAAAGCAGATAAAGATTTCTTTACTAAATTAAATGAATCAAAATATACAAGTGATGATGAAATAAATAAAACCATAAAAATATCAAACGAAGAAAAGAACAAATTAAAGAATTATTTAAAAGAATGCCCAACTATCTATCACTTAAGAAATAAATTAATTAAAAGTACTGAAAAAGAAGATATAAGACTAGTTTATTTAGCAATCCACCACATGATAAAATATAGAGGAAACTTTCTATACAATTCAAAAAGTTTTAATGTAAACAACCTTAATGTTGAAGAAAAATTAAAAGAAACATTAGATACATATTTTAGTTATATAAATACAGAATGTGATGAACATAACGAAATAATAAACACTAAAAAATTAAGTGAAGCATTAATGATTGAATCTAAAACAGATGCAAGTGAAGAAATAAAAAGAATTCTAAATGATTCAGGTTTATTTGAAAACAAAGTTATAAATGAATTTATTAAAATGGTAATAGGCAATAAATTTAAAATACCAATATTGCTTTCAATAGAAGATACTGATAGCAAATTAGAAATAAGTTTTGATGGAACTGATTTAGATGATAAATATGATGAAATAGAGTCTATTGCTGGAGAAAAAATTGAAATTTTAGAATCAATGAAAGAATTATATGATACATTATTTTTAAAAAAATTATTCAAAGGTTCAAACGAAACAAGCATATCAGCATTAATGGTTAAAAAGTATAATGAACATAAAGAAGATTTAAAATTCTTAAAGAAACTTTTTAAAAGCGATAAAGAAACATATAAAAAATTCTTCAAAAAAGATTGCATATATAATAAATATGTCACTAACAATATAACATACGATGATTTTATAAAAGAAATTAATAATGCAGTATCAAGAATAGATATCAAAGATTATGAATTATCAAATAAGTACATTACAAAAATACAACCAAGAATAATAAATGGTACATTTATGCCAAGAATAACATCAACAGAAAATGGTAAATATCCATATCAACTAAATAAAGACGAATTATCAAAAATAATAGATAATCAAAGTAAATATTACCCATTTTTACTTAATAAATCAGAAGATGGAACATATAAAATAATAAAATTATTAGAATTTAGAATTCCATATTTTGTAGGGCCATTAGTAAACGAAAAACAAAGTCAATTTGCATGGATGGAAAGAGAAGTACAAAATGAAAAAATAACTCCATATAATTTTGATAGAATAATTGATAAAGAACTAACAGCAGAGAAATTCATTAAAAGAATGATAAAGAAATGTACATATTTACTAAATGAACCAGCACTACCAAATAATTCAATAAGTTATAATTATTTTAAAGTTTTAAATGAATTAAAACAAATAAGAGTAAATGGAGAATTATTAGAAATAGAATTACAGCATAAAATAATTGAAGAATTATTTAAGAAAACAAATGGAACTATCACAAAAAAGAAATTTAAAGATTATCTATTAAGTAATAATGAATATCCAATGTTAGGAACAGAACTAAATATAACTGGATATTCAGCAGATGGAGCATTCGCAAATAATATGCAATCATACATAGACTTCTTTGGAGAAAATGGAATATTTAAAGATACATCTTATACTGAAGAAGACGCAGAAATGATAATAGAATGGATAACAATATTTGATGACAAAGACATATTAGAACAAAAAGTTAGAAAAAATTACCCAGAACTAAGTGACTCTAAAATAAAAGTAATACTAAATAAAAAATATAAAGGATGGGGAAGATTATCATCAAAATTATTAAACACAAAATATTACATAGAAAAAAGCACAGAAATTAAAAAGTCAATATTAGATTTAATGTATGAAACAAAAGAAAACTTCATGCAAATTATAAACAACGAAGAATATAAATTTGATGAAATGATTAATGAAATCAATAATACAGAAAACAAAATAGAAAAATTAAGTTATAAAGTGGTTGAACCTCTTGCAACATCACCAGCAAATAAAAGAGGAATCTATCAAGCCTTAAAAATAGTTGAAGAATTAGTTAATTATATTGAATATGAACCTGAAAATATCATAATTGAAATGGCAAGAAGTGAAGACAAAAAAGTAAGGAAAGATAATAGAAAAAAATATATAGAAACATTATATAATAAATCTAAAGAAGAAATTCAAAATTACAATAAACTATTAAAAGAATTAAATGAAGAAGAAATCAATTCAGAGAAAATCTTCTTATATTTCATTCAAGAAGGAAAATGCCTATATTCAGGTAAACCATTAAACATTGAAGATTTAAATAGTTATGAAGTAGATCACATAATACCAAGAACACTTATAAAAGATGACTCAATTGACAATAAAGCATTAGTATATAGAGAATGTAATCAAAATAAAGCATCATCATATGTACTTCCTCAAGAATATAGAAATAAGAATAATCAAGAATGGTGGAAACACTTAAGAAAAATAGGATTAATGTCAGCAAAGAAATTCCATAATTTAATTAGAAAAGAATATAGTGAAGAAGATATTGAAGGATTCATTAATAGACAATTAGTTGAAACAAGACAAATAACTAAACATGTTGCAAACATTTTGAATACATACTATAAAGACACAAAAGTAATATATTTAAAAGCAAAATTATCACATGATTATAGAGAAAGATATGAATTATTTAAATTTAGAGAAATCAATGATTATCACCATGCACATGATGCATATTTAGCTGCAGTTTTAGGAGAATATAAAGAAAAATATTTAAAAAGAAATGTAAATTTTCAAGTTGTTAAAGAACTAAATTATCAACTAATAAACAGTAATTCAAAAGATAAAATAAAATATGGATACGTTATAAATAGTTTAGACAAAGTAGCTAATAGTTTAATAACAGAATTATCTAATAAATATATAGACACTAAAACTGGTGAAGTAAAATTTAATGCTGAAGAATTTAATAAAGTAGTTGAAAACACACTATATAGAAATGATATTCTTGTAAGTAAGAAGACAGAAATAAGAACTGGAGAATTTTACAATCAGACTAAAAATTCAAAAGGAGGTAAAGGCGTACAATTAAAGAAAAATATGCCTACTTCATTATATGGTTCGTATACAAGCTTAAATCCATCATATGCAATTATGGTCAAATACGAAAAGAAAGGCAAAACTAGTCAAAAACTTATAGGAATTCCAATTTATTTAACAAAACAAAATGATGATTCAATAAAAGACCAATACATAAGAAATCTACTGGGCATAAGCGAAAAAGATATATACGAATTTATGAGCAAACCAATTCCATTTTATAGCAAATTATACTGGGAAGGACAAACATGTTATTTAGTTGGAGCATCTGATAGAGTAGAAGTATGCAATGCAATCGAATTTAACTATGACAAGGAGTTCTATAAAGAACACAAATATGCATTACAAAAATTGTTTAATAATGCTAAATTAGAAACAGATAATGATATTTATTCGAGAGACCTAAATGAGATAATAAAATATATAATTACTAAAATAGAAAGTAAGTATAAATTATTTACAAATTTAATAGAAGAACTAAAAAATATAGTTAATTATGAAAACTTTGATGAGAATAGTATAGAAGGCAAAGAAAAAATAATAAAAGAATTAACTAAGTTATTAAATTGTAAAAGTGATAATGCAAACTTCAAATTTTTAAATAGTAGTTACTCTTCCGCATTTGGTAAAAAATGTAATAGAACAATAGAAAATTGCAATTTAATAAACTTATCGACAACAGGAATATATCAAAAAGAAACCATAATTGGAGAATAAATATGAGTTTTAGAACAGTAGTTATTTCAAATCAATCAAAACTGAATTACAAAAACAGATTTCTAGTTGTTAAACAAGATAATGATGAAAAATATATTCATCTATCAGAAATAGATACTATTATAGTAGATTCTATAGCAGTATCTATTTCCTCTTATCTTTTAAAAGAACTTTCAGATAATAAAATAAATATAATTTTTTGTGACGAAAAACACAATCCATTTGGAGAATTATCCTCATATTATTCATCACATAACACAAGTAAGAAAATTCAAAATCAAATCAAATGGACCAAAGAAAACAAAGATAAAATGTGGCAAAAAATAATTAAAAACAAGATAATAAATCAAGCTCTAATGTTAAATAAAATTAATTCAGATAAATATGAATTACTGTTAAGTTATATAGAGGATGTACTACCATCTGATAAAACTAATAGAGAAGGGCATGCAGCTAAAGTATATTTCAACGAACTCTTTGGTAAAGACTTTGTTAGAAATGAATCAGATAATATCAATGCGGCACTTAATTATGGTTATGCAATCTTACTTTCAACAATAAATAAAGAAGTTATTTCAAATGGTTACTTAACTCAATTGGGAATACACCATAAAAATGAATTTAATGAATTTAATTTATCCTGTGACTTAATGGAACCTTTTAGAATAATAATTGATAATTTTGTATATTATAATCAAAAAAGAGAATTAAACACTGAATACAAGTTAGACATAATCAATATTTTTAATAATAGATATAACTATGAAAATAAAAATTATGTTCTAAAAGATATAATAAAAATGTTTGTAAAAAACACACTTGAATCATTAAACGAACCAGATAATTATAAGGAATTTAGTATATATGAGGGATAGATGTATGAGAACAATTGTATTTTTTGATTTACCAAATATATATGCAAAAGATAAAAGAAATTATCTAAAATTTAGAAAATTTTTATTAAATGAAGGATTCATAATGATGCAAGAATCTGTATATTCAAAGATTATATTAAACTCGCAACAATCAAATCAAGTACTACAAAAGTTAAGAAAAAAGTCCCCTGGCAAAGGTTTAATTCAAGTCCTAACAATAACAGAAAAACAATATTCACAAATAGAATATATAATAGGTGAAAAAAACACCAAAATAATAGATAGTGAGGATAGGTTGATAGTACTATGAAAGTAAAAATTGATTATTTTGAAAACATTATTACATTAAAAGAAGATAAAGTTACATGCATAGAAATAGAAAATAAAAACTATTTCTATAGATTAATTTCAAACTTATACTCAATTATTAATTCAGAAATTGTAGAAGACATCACAATTTACGATAGTGAAAACAAAGAATTAAATATAAGTAACAAGATAAAAATATTTTTAAACTTCTTTAACTTCGATTTTGATTCAAAGAAATATACAAATGATATAAATAAATACATAATAAATGAAATGGATGAAAATGATAAAATAAATTTGTTAAAATCATATAACAAGTTAATAGAAACGTTCATAAAAATATTAAATAAAAGTGATTTACCACTGCAAATATTAGAAGATATAACAGTAGATAACATAATAAAGAATCTAAAGCTTACTATTAATCCTAAAAATAATTTATTAGATAATTTAATGCTTTTAATAGAGTTAGAGAAAACATTAAAGACAAACAATTTATTAGTATTTGTGAACCTAAAACAATATTTAACTAATCAAGAATTAATAGAATTATATAAATATGCAATATACAATAAAATATATATTATAATGATAGATTCACAATCATATGGCGGTACATTAGATTATGAAAATAAACTAATAATAGATAGCAATCTTGATGAATTTATGCTACAATAAATATATAAATTCGACATAAAATTTACCATTTAGAGATGCTAATCTCTATTAATGCATTAGACATAAAATTAAATTTGAGGTTTTAGTTCTATGTCGTTCTAAATGGTATTAAAACAGTTTGTGCTATTTCATCACGTACACTTATGTTTTAGTTCTATGTCGTTCTAAATGGTATTAAAACTATAACTATGATGATATAGAGATACACCATGTTTTAGTTCTATGTCGTTCTAAATGGTATTAAAACCTAAACTAGGTAAATCATATATACCTGTTAGTTTTAGTTCTATGTCGTTCTAAATGGTATTAAAACTAAAGTACCTGGTATTAATTTAGGAACTTTGTTTTAGTTCTATGTCGTTCTAAATGGTATTAAAACTGGTATTTCCATTATTACTATATCACCTGGGTTTTAGTTCTATGTCGTTCTAAATGGTATTAAAACTCATTTTATGGTTTTCAAAAAACGAAACTGGTTTTAGTTCTATGTCGTTCTAAATGGTATTAAAACTCATTTTATGGTTTTCAAAAAACGAAACTGGTTTTAGTTCTATGTCGTTCTAAATGGTATTAAAACCGTATATTTAAAATGGAAGATCAATATGTAGTTTTAGTTCTATGTCGTTCTAAATGGTATTAAAACTTCTTGTTGCAAATTTTCTATACAGTCATTGTTTTAGTTCTATGTCGTTCTAAATGGTATTAAAACATGAAAATATAAACAATATTGCTGATTTATGTTTTAGTTCTATGTCGTTCTAAATGGTATTAAAACATGAAACTAACAGAGCAAACAACTAAAATGGTTTTAGTTCTATGTCGTTCTAAATGGTATTAAAACATACAGGCGAGGCTGAACTTAAACGAGTTAGTTTTAGTTCTATGTCGTTCTAAATGGTATTAAAACAATAAATTGATTTCATTTTGTACATGAATAGTTTTAGTTCTATGTCGTTCTAAATGGTATTAAAACTGGTATTTCCATTATTACTATATCACCTATGTTTTAGTTCTATGTCGTTCTAAATGGTATTAAAACGTGGTGCATACCCAAACAAACCAACTTCCTGTTTTAGTTCTATGTCGTTCTAAATGGTATTAAAACAATTAATTTACCTCACCGTACAATTATTCCGTTTTAGTTCTATGTCGTTCTAAATGGTATTATATGCAATAAAGAAAAATGAATTTAAATACTTCCTATAAAATTTCTTAAAATAATCCTCATCAATCATTGACAAATAAGTGTAAAGTGTTATAC
>CAKONA010000025.1 GCA_934096785.1 uncultured Bacilli bacterium
TTTTACAATTTATAGGAGGATGATGCTCTATGAGAAAAGACAAAGATAATATAATTAAAACTTTGCTTGATATCATAAAGCTCCTAGTAATTATCATTCTTGTAATGGTAATAAAAAGAGCCTAACCTGAAGTTAGACTGAATTGCTATTAGTGATGACGTCCAACACAGGGGGTTAAACGCTTCACTAACAATAATATATCATAGTTTACTTTC
This sequence comes from uncultured Bacilli bacterium, assembly GCA_934096785.1. Next base: position 216 of record CAKONA010000025.1, read on the forward strand.
GAAGTAAATTATTTTTATTTATAAATACCAATTAAAAGAGTCTAACCTGAAGTTAGACTGAATCAATAAAAGTGATGACGTCCTAAACGTTTCACCAATAATAATATATCATAACAAAACATTTATGTAAAGATTACTATTCGTGTTATAATTGTTAAGAGGAAGAATTATGAAAGAATTTAATAATAAAATAGTTATACTTAATGACTATGCCAAAGAAAGTTTTGTTAAAAAAATAGATAAACTAATAAATGTAAAAGTAATAACACTTAGTGAACTAAAAAAGAAATATTATTTTGACTATGACAACAAAGCTATATACTATGTTAGTGATAAATATAAATGTATACCTGAAATAGCTAAAATATATATAGAAAATACATATTATATAAAAGATATTTCTGATGAGAAAGTATCATTCTTAAAAGAAATAAAAGGTGATTTAGATACTAATGGATTACTTACATATAATAAGTTATTTAAAGAGTTTCTTAAGAATAAAGATATAGTACTTTACAATCTAAAATACATAGATAGATTCTATAAGAATATTATTGATGAATTAAAAGAGTACTCTAATATTACAGAATACAATGATGAAGAAGATAATGGAGTTAAAGAACTATATAAAGCAAATAATTCCGAAGAAGAAATAGCTTTTGTATGTTCAGAAATAACAAAACTAATTAAAAAAGGAATTAACATTAATCATATAAAACTTGCGAATGTAAAAAGTGATTATGAATTTATAATAAGAAAGACATTTAAATTGTTCAATATTCCTATAAATATACCATCATTTGAAACTATAAAGTCAACATCATTAGTTATAAAATTCAAAGAACTATTTGAAAGTGACATCAATAAAACAATTGAAAGAATTAAACCTTTAGTAACTACTAAAGAAGAAAATGATATATTTAAAAGTATAATAAATGTAGTGAATTCATATACATGGACAAATGACTATAACAATGTAAAAGAAATGATATTTAATGACATTGATAATATTAAAACACCAAGAGAGAAACTTGAAAATGCAGTTGAAGTAATAGAATTCAAAAAAGAACTAGTAACTAGTGAAGACTATGTATTCTTAATAAACTATAATGAAGGTGTTATACCAGTTAATTATAAAGATGAAGATTATCTAAGTGATGAAATAAAAGATAAATTAAATATAAGCATTTCTTTTGAACTAAATCAAAATGCTATTAATGAAGTAAAAGATTCTATTGAAAACATAAAGAATCTTATTGTAACTTATCCATGTCATAATCTAAGTAATGAAATATTTGTATCATCTTCATATGACAAAGATTTATTTGAGGAAAAAAAATTAAAAATTAGTTTTAACGAGTCTGATGCTTATAATAAATTAAGACTAATAAGTGAAAAAGATGAAAATTCAAAATTTGGTACTATAACAGATGATTTACTAACACTTAGTTCACACTATAAAGAAATGAAATATAATAGTTATGATAATAAGTACAAAGAAATTAATAAATCAAAGATACATGAATTCTTTAAAGATGGTTTAACTCTATCATATACAAGTATTAATGACTATTACATGTGTTCATTTAGATTCTATTTAGACTACATACTAAAAATTAATAAATATGAAGATACATTTGAAACAACTGTTGGTAACGTATTTCATAAAATACTTTCTATGTGTTTTGATAGTGATATTGATATTATTTATACATATAAAAGAGAAATAGAATCTTCTAATTATGAATTTACTGAATCAGAAAAATTCTTTTTGAACATTTTAGAAGGTGAACTAGTATTAATCATCAAAACAATAAAAAATCAATTAAAATACACACAACTTTCAAGTTCCATGTATGAAAAAAAGATAGTTATTGACATTGACACTAATTTACATATTAAATTCAAAGGCTTCGTAGATAAAATTCTATATAATAAATTTAATGGTAAAACAGTAGTAGCAATCATAGATTATAAAACTGGTAATCCAATTCTTAACTTAAATAATAGTTATTATGGATTAGATATGCAACTACCTGTATACATATACCTAATTAAAAATGAAATTAAAGATGTTAAGATAGGTGGCTTCTATCTACAAAAAATACTTAACAATATCACTAACGAAGAAGAAAGACTTGATAGTTTAAAACTTCAAGGATATACAAATAGTGATATGAACTATATAGATAAGATAGATTCATCGTTTAATGATTCAAAAGTAATAAAGAGCCTTAGAACATCTAATAAAGGTTTCTATGCATATTCAAAAATGATAAATGATGAAGAGATAGATACACTATATAAAATAGTTGATATTAAGATTAAAGAAGCATCTAATGACATAATGAATTCTAAGTTTAATATAAATCCTAAAGAAATGAACAATGAAGTAGTAGGATGCAGATACTGTAAATACAAAGATATATGTTTTATGAAACAAAAGGATACTGTTACATTAAAAGAAATTAAAAATATATTTGAGGAGGTGAACTAATGCCAAAATGGACTAAAGAGCAAGAAGAAGCTATAGTAAAATCAGGCTCAAATATAATAGTAAGTGCTGGCGCAGGTAGTGGTAAAACAGCCGTATTATCTGAAAGAGTTATTAACAAAATACAAAATGGTATTCATGTAAATGAACTATTAATACTAACATTCACAAGAGCTGCCGCAGATGAAATGAAAGATAGAATTAGAAAGAAAATAAGCAAAGTGCCAGAATATAAAGATGAACTTACACTTCTTTCAAGTGCATACATAACAACATTTGATTCTTTCGCACTATCAGTCGTAAAGAAATATCATTATCTTTTAAATATTCCATCGTCTATATCTATTACTGATGAATCAATCGTAAAATTAAAACAAAATAAAATACTTGATGAGATATTTGAAGACTTATATAGAGAAAACAATAAAGAGTTTACATCTCTAATAAAAAAATACTGTATCAAAAATGATAAGTCATTAAAGAGTAATATAATGTCTCTATGTAATAAGATAAGTAACTATATAGATAAAGATGAATTCATAGATAACATTAATAACAATTTCTATGAAGAAGATAATATTAACAAGTTATTAACAAAGTATGAAAACTTTATAAATGATAAGAAAAAAGAAATAAAGTTAGAACTAGATAATATGAATATGTACTTTGATAGTGATTATTGTCTATCTCTTCAAAATAGTTGTCTTCCAGTACTTAATTCTTCGGTTGATGAACTTCATTTATATGAAAGTGTTAAACTACCTACCGTACCTCGTGGTAGTGAAGATGAAGCTAAACAAGCAAAAGCCAATCTAAAAAAATTACTTGATAACTTAATATCATATGGAAACTATGGAACACTTAATGACATAAAAGAAGACATTTTATCAACAAAAGAAACTGTATTCACAATTCTAAGCATCATAAAAGAATACTTAAGAAGAGTAAAACAATATAAAGATGATAATAATATCTACACATTCTCAGATATTTCAGAGTTATCAATAAAAATCTTAAAAGAAAATGAAAGTGTAAGAAAAGAACTAAAGAATTCATTTAAAGAAATAATGATAGATGAATACCAAGATACTAACGATGTACAAGATATATTTATAAATATGATATCTAATAACAATGTCTACATGGTAGGTGATATAAAACAATCTATCTATAGATTTAGAGGTTCAAATCCAAATATATTTAAAGAAAAATACAGTAATTACTCATCTAACATTGATGGATATAAAATAGATTTAATAAAGAATTTTAGATCAAGAAGTGAAGTACTAGACAATATAAATAAAGTATTTGACCTAATAATGGATTCATCCCTAGGTTCAGCAGAATACAAAGAAACACATGAGATGGTCTATGGTTTAACAACATATGACACTGAGAAAATGAAAGACTTTGACTATGACTTTGAAGTTCTAGAATACATGAATAATAAAAAAGAAACAAGTTTTGAAAATGTTGAAGTAGAAATATTCATGATAGCAAAAGACATCAAAAAGAAAATGCAAGATAAAATACAAGTGTTCGATAAAGAAACAAACAAATTAAGAGACGCAACATATAATGACTTTGTAATTATACTTGATAGAAGTAAATACTTCGATACATACAAAAAAATATTTGAATACCTTGATATTCCACTTACAATTCTTAAAGATGGAAAACTAAACGCAAGTACGGATATCTATCTAATCAAAAATATAGTTGACTTAATAATACATATAAATGAAAACAACTTTAATGAAGACTTTAAATATGACTTTACAAGTATCGCAAGAAGTTTCTTATATGAATATACTGATGAATATATATTTGATATTATAAACAATAAAAAATATAAAGAAACAACCATATATAAAGACCTAAGTAGTATTAAAAACATAAACATTAAAACAAGTAGTGAACTATTTAATGATATATTAGATATAACTGATTTTTATAACAAACTTTACAAAATAAGTGATTATGAAAATACTAATGTTAGACTTGAAACTATATCTAAGTTATCATCATCTCTAGGTAAACTTGGCATGTCCATTACTGATTTTAGAGATTACTTAAATGACATAATTGAAACAAATGAAGAAATAAAATACACTACATTCAGTAGTAACTCTGACTCAGTAAAGATACTAACAATTCATAAATCAAAAGGTCTAGAGTATCCAGTATGCTACTTTGCTGACTTAGATCATGAATTCAATACAAGAGAACTTAAAGAAAAATTCATTTGTGATAAAACGTATGGTCTAATAATACCATCTAATATGGAAGACATAACTTCTTCAGTAGTAAAAGAACTATATAAAAAAGACTTCATAAAAGAAGAAATAAGTGAAAAGATAAGACTATTCTATGTAGCCTTAACTAGAGCTCGTGAGAAAATGATAATAGTTATTCCTGAAAAAGAAACTGTTTCTTTAGAAAAGAATGAAAATGGTGTAATTGAAGAAATAAGAAGACTAAAATTTAACAAACTATCTGACTTCATGTATGGAGTAAAAAACTACTTACAAAAATACTTTCATACTGTAGATATAACAAAACTAGGCCTTACCAAACAATATCAATTTTCTAAAAATGTAAACATACAAAGTAACAATTCAATAAAAGACTCTATAAATGTTGAAGAAATTCATATAGACAATAATATTACTACTGATAAACATTTCTCTAAAGAGTCAAACCGTCTATTTACTAAAGAAGAAACAAAGATGATGAAGTATGGAACTAAAATACATGAATACTTAGAACTAATAGATTACAATAATCCAAATCTTGATTTAATAGAAGACTCATTCATAAAAAATAAAATACAAAAGTTCTTAGAAAATAAACTTCTAGAAAACATTAATAATTCTACAATATATCATGAGTATGAATTCTATTATAAAAAAGATAATATTAACTACCATGGAATAATTGATTTAATGCTTGAATACGATACTCACATAGACATAATTGATTTCAAACTAAAAAATGTAATTGATGAAAACTATAAAAATCAATTACATGGTTACAAAGAATATATAGAAAGTATCACTAATAAGAAAGTAAATACATATCTATATTCTATTCTAAATGAAAAGATTGAAAGCATCTAACTTTCAATCTATTTTTCTAATACAAGGTTTTTATCTTTAATTAAAGCTCCTTCATGTACAAATTCTGCCATATCTATATATTCATCATATAATGAATTAGTCTTACTATTCTTAATTAAATCTTTAAAGAAGAAATTCCACCAATCTTCAGGTAAACAAGATGGTGCTTGAGATAAGATATATAAGTTATTTAATTCAGTTACTATATCTTCAACATTAGTATTCTTATTTAAATAGAAAAGTCCAAATGATTCCATATGATGTTCATCATAAAAACCGTAAGCTTCTTCATCATTTTCAAAGTATTGATAATCTACATTCTCTTCAGTTAATATACTTAATATGTCATTACAAAATGCTACTTGATTATCATAGTTTTCATTTTCACAATGTTCATAATTTTGATTATTAGTTTCTTCAGCTTTCTTCTCAGCTTCAAGTTTAGCTTTATATCTTTCATTTTCTTCAATCGCAAGTTTTTCAATATATCTTTGATTCTCTTCAATAACAAGTTGTTCTAATCTTTCAGGATCATCAAGTATTTCTTTATCTTCTTCACTTAGATTATCAAAATAATTATCAATTCTATCTTGTTGATCTGGTACTCCTTCTTCAATAATATTTAATTTCTTAGTATTGTGTTTAGTCTTTTCATCATTACTTTTAGTACAACTAAATAACATAACAGCAGCACATAATGCAATAGCACTAACCCCTAAAATCTTTCTTTTCTTCATACAACCCTCCATTTGCGCATTATTTTAACACTTTACACATGATATGTCAATCTAGATATTACTTTTAGAATTTGATAAAATAAAATGGGTGTTGATATGAAATATATATTTATAATAAATAGTTTTACTTTAAAAGATGAAATTAACAATATAATACATAGAATAAAAGAATACTCTACTAAAAATAAGATGGACTTTGAAATAGAAATAAACAATGAAAATAATTCTACCGAAGATATAGTTAGAAAATATAAAAAGACAAATTACACTATCATCGCAGTAGGTGGAGATGGAATGATTAATAGAGTTCTAAACTCTTTAATAGGTACAAATAATACATTAGGTTTCATACCATGTGGTACTGGAAATGATTTTTATAGAAGTGTATCAAAAGAATTCAAGAATTTAATTAACGAGTGTGATGTAATTAAAATAAATAACAAGTATTTTATAAATGTCGCATGTTTTGGTATAGATGCAGATGTCGCTAATAACAAAGACCTAATCAAATCAAAATTAATACCAAAGAGTCAAAGATACAATGTAAGTGTTATAAACTCATTCTTAAAATATAAACCAAGACATTTCATATTAAAATTTAATGACATGAAGTTAGAAGGAGACTACGCTACAGTAGCTATATGTAATGGAGGTTACTATGGAAGTGGATATAACATATCACCAAACTTTAAACTAAATAATAATCTATTTGACATCTACGTAGTAGAACATTCTAATAAGTTAAATATAATGAATATGATACTTTCTATGAAAAAAGGTAAACATGAAAAATATAAAAAGATACACAAGTATCAATCAAATAAACTAACTCTAATATCAAAAGAACCTATCAACAGTAATATAGACGGAGAAGAATTAGAATCTAGAAAATTCAATATAGAAGTGTTAGATTCAAAAATAAATATTTACTTTAATAAAAAATTAATAGATTATGTGAAAGGAAAATAATATGGAAAAAGTATATAACAAACTAGTAAGAGATAAAATACCTGAAATTATAAAAGAAAACAATGATGGAGAAGCAATAACTAGAATACTTGAAGATGCGGAATACAAAAAAGCACTTGAAGATAAACTTTACGAAGAATATCAAGAAGTATTAGAGTCTAGTGATAAAGACAGAATTGAAGAATTAGCTGACATGCTAGAAGTAATGATATCACTAGCTAAAGTTGAAAATTCATCATTAGAAGAAATAATAGAAATCATGAATAATAAGAAATTAAAACGAGGTGGATTTGAAAAGAAAATATTCTTAGAAAAAGTAATAAAAAACTAAATAACGTAGTGTATTAATTATATATAAATGCTATAATAATTATATGAAAAGATTTAACAAAGATATAAAAATTGGATTAACGAGTAAAGAAGTAAAGTATCAAATAGAAAATAATAATGTAAATATAGATACAACTATTCCTACTAAAAGTGTGAAAACTATAATACTAAGTAATATTTTTACACTATTTAACATGCTTAATTTATTTTTGGCATTCATTATATTCTTAACAGGTAGTTTTAAGAATCTTCTTTTTTTAGGAACAGTAATTACTAACACAATAATAAGTATAATACAAGAACTTAGAGCTAAAAAGGAAGTTGATTCTCTATCTCTAATGTGTACTCCTAAAGTAAATGTTATAAGAGACTCTAAAGAAATAGAAATTGGAGTAAATGACATAGTACTTGATGACATAATTAAATATAAAATAGGTAATCAAATAGTAGTAGACTCTATCGTACTAGATGGAACTATCGAAGTAAACGAGTCATTCATAACAGGAGAGTCAGACTCAATAACTAAGAAAAAAGGAGATACACTTTTATCAGGTAGTTTTGTAGTATCAGGTAATTGCTTTGCTAGAGTTGAACATATAAAGGAAGACAACTATAGTTCTAAAATATCTAAAGAAGCAAAATATGTTAAAAAAGTAAACTCAGTACTTTTAGATTCACTAAATACAATAATTAAAATAATATCATGGGTAATAGTTCCTCTTGGAATACTTCTATTCATTAATCAATATAATTCACTTAATAATTCACTAAGTACTGCTATTATAAATACAGTAGCAGCCCTTATCGCAATGATACCAGAAGGCTTAGTTCTATTAACAAGTACAGTCTTAGCAGTAAGCGTAATAAGACTTTCAAAGAAAAAAGTACTAGTAAAACAACTATATTGTATAGAGACACTAGCAAGAGTAGACACGATTTGTTTTGATAAAACCGGAACACTTACCAAAGGAGACATGGAAGTAAAAAAAGTAATATCACTTAGCGAAAAATATGACATAAAAGAAATAATGAATAATATATGTGGTAACTTAGAAGATGATAATGCAACTATGCAAGCACTTAAAGCATATTTCAAACCTAAAAACTATGATAAAGCAGATGAAATAATACCATTCTCATCGGATAAGAAATATTCAGGAATAAAGATTCACAAAGATAAGTTTATAGTAGGTGCTCCTGAATTTGTAACTGATAAAAAAATAAATCTAGATGAATATGATAATTATAGAGTACTAATGCTAGTAAATAAAAGACACAAAGATACAGTAATTGGACTAATCCTTTTAGAAGATAAAATAAGAGAAGAAGCATCAAAGACTATAAAATATTTTATTAAAGAAGGAGTAGACATCAAAATAATATCAGGAGACAATCCTAAAACAATAAGAAACATTGTTAAAAGATTAGGACTTAACTTCAATAACTATGTAGATGCAAGTACTCTAAGTGATGAAGAACTAAAGTATTCAGTAGATAAGACAACAATATTTGGAAGAGTTACACCATTTCAAAAAAGAATTATTATTGAAGAACTAAAAAGACTTGGTAAAACAGTATCAATGGTAGGTGATGGAGTAAATGATGTTCTTGCTTTAAAAGAATCAGACTGTAGTATAGCCTTAGCTTGTGGAAGTGAAGCTTCATACAATGTATCAGACTTAGTACTTCTAAGTTCAGACTTCACATCAATTCCAAGCATTGTCGAAGAAGGAAGAAGAACAATAAACAACATAGAAAAATCAGCAAGTCTCTTCATAGTGAAAACAGGATACGCAATAATGCTAGCACTTATATTCATGATAATACCTTATAACTATCCATTTATACCAGTTCAACTAACACTAACTAATGCATTAACAATAGGTATTCCATCATTCATACTAGCACTTGAACCAAATAAAAAGAAAGTAACAGGTAACTTCCTTACAAATGTATTTAGAAAATCAATACCAACATCATTCATAATAGTATTAATAATAATGATAATAACTTTCTTACCACTTTCATTCATAGAGAAATCAACATTATCATTAATAACAGTAGCGTCAGTTGGATTCATTCACATATATAGAGTATGTTACCCACCAAAAAGATATCATTTAGTAATGATAAGTATGCTTATAACATTATTCATAATGGGAGTTTTACTATTTAAACAACTATTCTCATTATCAGAACTTAACATACATATGGTATTTATAATAGTAGTAATACTAACACTAGCACTAACATTATTTAATATAATAGATAAAATTAAGAGGTGAAACAATGATAGATTATTTAATATATTTAGTAATAGCTTACGCAGCTACATATGCTTTAGGATAC
>CAKONA010000026.1 GCA_934096785.1 uncultured Bacilli bacterium
AAAGTGAAAGAAAAGAAATATATCATGCATTTATTAAATATTTAATTGAAATAGGTCGTGCTTATCCATGTTTTTGTGACAAAGAAACACTTGATGAATTAAGAGTTATGCAAGAACATAAGAAACAAAGAACTGGATATTATGGAAAGTATGCTAAATGTAGAACATTATCTGTAGATGAAATGATTCAAAATATTAAAGATGGAAAAGATTATGTTATTAGATTTAAATCTAATGGTGACTTTGAAAATAAGATTGAATTTAAAGATTTAGTAAAAGGTGACTTGGAATTATCTGAAAATGATGAAGACTTTGTTATTATGAAAAGTGATAACTTACTTCCTACTTATCATTTTGCTCATGTAGTAGATGATTACTTAATGGGAACTAGTCATATAATTCGTGGTGAAGAGTGGTTAAGTAGTGCTCCTAAGCATGTAGAATTATTTGATGCTTTTGGATTTGAAAGACCTAGATATGATTATATACATACACCATTAATTATAAAAAAAGAAGGAAATAGTATTAGAAAGATAAGTAAACGTAAAGACCCTGAAGCTACAATGACATATTATACTGATCTTGGATATCCTAGACTTGCTGTTATAGAGTCATTGATGACTATAATAAACTCAAATTATGAAGAATGGCATAGAGAAAATCCAAATATGCCTTGGTATGAATTTAAATATAGTCCTCTTAAAATGTCTTCTAGTGGTGCACTTTATGATTTAGAAAAACTTAATAATATTTCTAAAGAAATAATATCTAAGATGAGTGCTAGTGAAGTATATAAAGATAGTTATGAATGGGCACAAGGACATAGTGAATCATTAAAAGAATTGATAGAGAAAGATCCTGAGTATTATCAAAGCATTTTAAATATTGAAAGAGAACAAGAAAAACCTCGTAAAGATATAGTATATTATAGTATGATTGAAAGCTTAATATGGTATATGTATAAAGATGAATTTGATAAGAAAGGTAAAGAATATGAATGGAAGAATATAACTGATAAAGAAGAGATTAAGAATATTCTAAATATATATATGGATAAATACTATGATATTAATGATGACAAAGAAACTTGGTTTAATAAAGTAAAAGAGATGTGTGATGAATTAGGATATGCTTCAAATATTAAGGAATATAAGAAGAATCCTGAAAACTATAAGGGCAATGTAGCAGACATAAGTACAGTTATTAGAGTTGCTGTTACTACTAAGTCTAATACACCTGATTTATATGAAATATTAAAGCTTTTAGGAAAAGAAGAAATTCTTAGAAGAATTAATTTAATTTAGACTACGTATGTGGTCTTTTTCTATTGACATTGTGTTTAATAATAGTTATTATTTTAGATAGAAGGTAGGTGTTATATGGAAAAGAGAGTTAGCTCAAGAGCTATAATTATTGATGATGGTAAGTTACTTGTTATGTTTAGAAGGAAGAAAAAGAAAGATGGTACTGTTAAAGAATATTATGTAATACCTGGTGGTGGTCTTGAAGAAGATGAAACTTTAGAAAAAAATGTAGTTCGTGAATTAAAAGAAGAATTTAATGTTGATATAGAAGTAATAAGATTCTTAGAAAAAGAAGAATATGAAGATACGATAGCTAATTATTTCTTATGTAGGATTGTATCAGGAACACCTAAACTTAGTGGTGAAGAGTTAGATAGAATGACTGATGATAATTATTATGAAGTAAGATATATAGATATAAAAGATATTGATAACTATGATGTGAATGCTAAAGAGATAATTAAGAGTTTATAATAAAAAGAAAATAAAGATTTGGTTTTAATCTTTATTTTCTTTTGTCTTAACTTTTTCAATTTTAAGTGTGTATCCTAAAGGTCCTAAAATATCAATCATAGCCTTAATAGTTGGACTGTGCATGTTACTTTCAATACGTGCTATTTTGACTCTGTTAACTTTTGAATATAAACTTAATAATTCTTGAGTTAGATTATTTTCTTTTCTAAATGATACGAAATCTTTAATAAATTGTTGATATAACTCATCAGGCGTTTTATCTACCTCAATATAGTTAATATAGTCATACATCCTTTTCATATGTCTTGATTGTAACACTAATGATACATTTTGTCAATAAATATCTTTTAAATAAGCGGTAAAAGTGTTATAATTTTTGGTAATTAAGGGGAAATTATGAAAGATATAGTTGATGAAAGTAAAAGAAGAAAATTAAATAGACCTATAACAGGTGATATTGAAAATGATAGAATTTGGGAACAATGGTATGACGAAGATGTATTTAAACAAGAATTACCTAAGATGAATATGAAAGATTATTTAATGAAGGCAAACCTTGGATATGAAAATGATACTATTCTAAATAATAGAGGCATGAATAAATATTCTATAAGTGAACTTGATACCTATATTATGAAGTTTGCGAAGGCTTTACTTGCTAGTGGTATTTCTAAGGGGGATAGAATTTGTGCGATTGGACTTTCTACTCCTGAATTAGTTGCACTTAGTTATGCATGTTTTTCTGTTGGGGCAGTGATGTGTCAATTAAACTATATGGATGCTCATGAAGGTAATGGATATTTAAATAAATTATATAAACAAATAAATACTGTTAGTCCTAAAATGGTATTCACTCTTGATTTATTAGAGGATTCTGTTAGTGATGTATTAAATTTACCTGAATTTAAAGATATAGAAAAGGTAGATTTACCACTTGATTATAGTGTACCAGGTCACTTTGTAGAAAAAGCAAAGATTCGTGCTTTAAAATCTAAGAATTTATTAAGTAATAAGTTTATTAGAAATAAGGTAAGTATGGATAAATTTTTAAACAGAGGTAATAAAATAAGTGATGAGTTTGAAACTGTTTATGAAGAAAAACTTGCTAGTAATATTGCATTTACTAGTGGAACAACTGGTGAAAATAAGGCTGTCTTATTATCACATGATGCGAATAATGCTCTTGCTTTTCAACATACTATGGCTAAACTAGGACTAGATAGAGGTAATAAACATTTAGTACTTGTTCCTCCATTCTTAGCATTCTGGACTTCTGATATGATTCATATGGCTATGAGTCAAGGAATTGAAAATATATTAGAACTTGCTCTTACTTATGAAAATATACCAGTGTATTTAAAAAAATATTTACCTCAATATGGTATATGGAGTCAATACTTATGGGATTCTATATTACATATGAGTGATGAAGACTTGAAACTCGTAAGTAGTCATTTAAGTAAAGTTGTTATTGGTGGAGAGAGGGCTGAAGCTAATCAAGTTGAAACATTCTTTAAGAAGACTGGTATTGTTCAAGAAGCTGGATTTGGTGCTTCTGAAGTAAATACTTGCTTTACAGTTGCTAATCCTAGATGTTATGCGATAGGTTCTTCTGGTATACCACTTCCTTATAACAATGTTAAAATACTAGATGAAGATGGTAATAAATTAACATATGGAAAAGCTGGAAGACTTTTTATAACTGGGCCTTGTCTTATGAACGGATATTTTAAAAGAGATGATTTAACTAAAAAGGCATTAGTTCGTGATGAAAAGGGTGTACTTTGGTATAATACTAAAGACTATGCGATGATGGATAAGAATGGTAATTTGTTTGTTCTTGATAGAGCGCAAGAGCCTGTTAGTCTAAAGGTTGGTAAAAACCATATAGTTGAAGATGTTCAACTACTTGACATAGTTGAAAAGATTAAAGTTAATCCTAATATTAAAATATGTAAATTATCTTCATATGATGGATATACTGTATTACATGTTGTAGTTGATGAATTTAGAGGTATTAGTGAAAGTGATGCAATTGAATCTATAAAAGAAACTATAAAAGAAAATTTAGATGAAAAGTATTATCCTAATATCATATATGTGGAGTCATCACTTCCTAGAACTAAAGTAGGAAAAGTAGATTATCCTGGAATAGAAAAAGATACTAAAGAATTAATAACAAATAATAAAGTTTTACCAGAAGATAAGCTTATAGTAGTAAGTGAAAATATGAGTAAAAAGCTTAAAAAATAAGGCATCAAATGATGTCTTTTAATGTGTTGTAAAAAATATAAATATAGTTTATAATGTATATAGTAGAAGAGGTGTAAGATGGAAAACGGTATATTCTTTTCAATAATTAGTTTATTTTATTCAGTAGTATTATGTATTATATTTTTTGCTAAGAAAAGACAAAAGAATGATGAAACTAAGGTGTATGGTAAATTACTTATTGTAAACTTAATAGGTCTTTTAATAGAAGTATTTCCATGTACATATGCTGTAAGGGTACTTTATAAAACCAATTATCAATTGACATCATTTATACTAAAGTTTATACTTGCGTATTTTGTAGTGTGGATATCTATATTTACATATTATATATTTATTATATCTTGTAATTCTATGTCTAATTTTGATGATAAGAAGAGAATTGCTAGAAAAATATTATTTGTAATAGATAGTATATTTATAGTACTTGCATTTATTCTTAAACTTGATGTGTATTCTAATAATAGTATATCTTATTCATATGGACCTGCGGCTAATATTATATATACAATGAGTTTGTTATTTATAGTGTCTTGGCTTGTCATGTTATTTTTGAATATTGAAAACTTTAAGAGTAAGAAGTATTGGCCAATATATGTATTTATGGGGCTTGGTATATTTGTTATGATTATTCAGTATAATAAACCTGAATTAACTCTTATGTTATCTATGCAGACATTTGTTCTTTCAATAATGTATCATACGATTGAAAATCCTGATATGAAGATGATTGAAGAGTTAAATGGAGCTAAAGATCAAGCTGAGAAAGCTAATAAGGCAAAGAGTGACTTTTTAAGTAGTATGTCACATGAAATAAGAACACCACTTAATGCGATATGTGGTTTTAGTAATAGCTTGCTTGAAAGCGATGAAGTTGGTGATGAAGCAAAAGATGATGTTAAAAATATAATAATGGCTAGTAATTCATTACTTGAACTTGTAAATGGTATATTAGATATATCAAAGATTGAAGCTAATAAGATAGAAATAATAGATACAACTTATAATTTTAATAAAGTATTTAATGAGTTAGTTTTACTTACTAAAGCTAGAATTGGGGACAAACCTTTAGATTTTAAATATAGTTATGATGAAAGTATTCCTAAATATTTATATGGGGATGGAATGAGAGTTAAACAAGTAATATTGAACTTACTTACTAATTCAGTTAAGTATACTAAGGAAGGATTTGTTGATTTTCAAGTTAAGAGTGTGCTTAAGGGAGACGTGATTCGTTTAATAATAAGTGTTGAAGACTCTGGTATTGGAATTAAACCTGAAAATATAGAGAAGTTATTTGCTAAATTTGAAAGACTTGGCGTTGAAAAACAAACTACTACTGAGGGAACTGGACTTGGACTTGCAATTACTAAAAAGTTAGTTGAAATGATGGGTGGTAATGTTAGCGTTCAAAGTACTTATGGAGAAGGTAGTAAGTTTACGATAGCAATAGATCAAAGACTTGTAAGTGCAGATGAAGTTAAAAAACTTGAGGAAGCTGAGAAGGATGAAGTAAAGCCAAGTGATGAAGTAATAGATGCTAGTGGTAAAAAGGTATTAGTAGTTGATGATAATGAATTAAATCTTAGAGTAGCAGAAAGATTATTAAAAGCATATAAATGTGAAATAGAATGTGCTAGTAGTGGGGATGAGTGCATTGAAAAGGTAAATAGTGGAAAATATGATTTGATACTACTAGATGACATGATGCCAAAGATAAGTGGTAGTGAAACACTTGTTAAGCTAAAAGAAATAGAAGGATTTAATACACCAGTTTGTGTACTTACTGCGAATGCTATAGCTGGTATGAGAGAAGAATACCTTAAAAAAGGATTTAATGATTACTTAAGTAAACCAATTGTTAAAGAAGAACTTAATAGAGTAATGAAAAAATATTTGAAGAAACAATAAAATATGATATAATTAATTTAGTTAGGTAGGAGACGAATATGAGAGATGTTAATTTATTAACTAGTAATGGAGTAAATGTAGATAAGGCATTAGAATTATTTGGAGATATGGATATGTATGATGCGACTATGTCTGATTTCTTGGATATGGTTGATCAAAAGCTATTAAATCTAAAAAATTATAGAGAAACAGGTAATATGCCTGCTTATGCGATAGAAGTTCATTCATTAAAGAGTGATGCTAGATATTTAGGTTTTGCTAGTCTTGCAGATCTTGCTTATCAATTTGAACTTAAAGCTAAAGCTAATGATTTAATGTATGTTTATGATAACTATAGAACGCTTTTAGATGAAGCAAATAGAGTGATAAGACTTTCTAAGAAATATTTAGGTCGTGAAGTAAAAGAAGACTTAATAAATGATATGGTTAGTGTTCAAAAGGATAAGGCTATATTAGTAGTTGATGACTCTAATTTAGTGGCAAACTTCATTAAAAAGATATTTGATGATAAATATGAAGTATTTATTGCTAGTGATGGAGCTAGAGCAATAGACATAGTAAGCGGACCTAATGCATCAAGAATAAAAGCATGTTTATTAGATCTTAATATGCCTAATGTAAATGGGTTTGAAGTACTTGAATATTTTAAAAAGAATAATTTATTCTTGACTATACCAGTTGCGATTATTACAGGTAATGATACTAGGGACCAAGTAGATGAAGCATTTAATTATCCAATAGTTGATTTACTTTCTAAACCATTTAATGAAAGAGATATAAAAAGAATTATTGAAAAAACAATAGTAGAATATAATTAAGATTAAGGAATACTTAGTCTTTTTTGTTATATACTTTAATGAGGTGAATACATGAATAGACAAAATCTTTGGTTTGTAACATTGTTTTCTTTAATTCTTATTTTAGGAGTATACTATATAACATTACCTAGTGATATATTTAGTAAGTCAGCACTAGAAAATGTTAATAAGAATGTAGATGTGGTGGTTAGTGAAAGCGATAAATTAGTTGCTTTAAGGGTAGAAAGGGATGAAAAAATAAGTACTGTAATGAGTGAACTACAAGAAAAAATAACATCACCTTCATCATCAACTGAGACAAAAAATGCTGCTTTTGAAGAATTACAAATACTTAATTTAGCTAAAGGAAAAGAAACATATTTAGAAGATAAGATACAAAATAATTTTAAAATTAAGTCTTTTGTAGAAATAAACAATGATAATATAAAAATAACTATCGCATCAAGTGAACATAATAGTAAACTTGCTAATGATATAATGAGAAGTGTACAAGAGGAATTTAAAGATAAAAAGAATATAACTATTAAGTTTGAATCTTAATACTGTAGTCACATTTTAAAAATAATGTCATAAATTACAATAGATACATGATTATTCATGGAGGTGATTATGACAGGTAACATATTAACTAAAAGAGAAAAAGATGTTTTTGAACTTTTGGTACTAAATAAAACTACTAAAGAGATAGCGAGTACTTTAGGTATTAGTGAGAAAACTGTTAGAAACCATGTAAGTAATGCTATGCAGAAACTTGGATGTAAGGGAAGAGCAGGAGCAGTTATAGAACTCTTGAAGTTAGGAGAAATTTCATTATAATTCACTTTAAAAAGTGAATTTTTTTAATTATATGACATAAACTTTAGTATGATAAAAAGATATGCGATGAATAAAATTTTTGTTAGTACTTTAGTGTTTGGATTACTTGTTTTGTTTTATTTAGTACCAAGTCCATCTTTTGAGATGGAAGTAGTGGAGGAAGATAATAAAGATAGAAAAGAGAATGTTGTGTATTTGCTTGATGAAGATAATTATGTATCTAGAGTTATTAGTTATTATGATGAGAGTGATATTGAAGAACTAATACGTGAAAAGATAAAGATTCTTATTAATGGAGATAAGAGTTTAGGAAAGTTTTATTCTTTGATACCTAAAAATACTATTTTAAAAGATGTTAAGATTGAAAAGGATAGTGTGTATTTAAATTTTAATAAAGAAATTCTTAGTGTTAATAAATATTTAGAAGAGTCTATGATAGAGGCTATAGTATTTAGTTTAACTGAAATAAATGGTATTAATAATATTTATATAAATGTTGAATCTGAGAAACTTACTAAACTTCCTAATTCTGGAAGAGAGATTCCTTATCCTTTAACAAGAAGTTTTGGAATAAATAAAAAGTATGATTTAAATAGTTTAAATGATATAGATAAAACTACTATATATTTTGTTAAATCTAGTGATGAAATGGAATACTATGTACCTGTTACTAAAGTTAGTAATACTAGTAGCTCTAAGATAGATATAATTATTGAAGAATTGAAAAGTACAGTTTATGCTCAAGATAATTTAAACAGTTATGTTTCTAGTAATATAGAACTTGTAGATAAGGAGATAAGCGATGAAAAAGTTAATTTAATATTTAATGATTTTATATTTAATGATATATCTTCTAAAGTTATTTTAGAAGAGGTTAAGTATGTGGTTTCTGAAAGTATATTTGCAAATATGAATGTAAAAGAGGTTATTTTTAGTACAAAAGAACATAATAATATTGTAAGTGTTAAAAAAAGTTAA
Source organism: uncultured Bacilli bacterium (assembly GCA_934096785.1). The sequence continues at coordinate 8,573 of CAKONA010000026.1, forward strand.
AAAAGGGGTTGCAAAAATAAAAATAGTGTTGTATACTTTAGTAGTAATTTCTAGTTGTCCTCGTAGCTCAGCTGGATAGAGCAACGGCCTTCTAAGCCGTCGGTCACACGTTCGAATCGTGCCGAGGACACCATTAATGTTAATTAAGTCTTATATTAAGGCTTTTTTAATTTGTTCTTTTTTTTTAAACACACTTTTAAATACACTCTTTAATAAAAAAAAGAACTCTTTGTAGAGTTCCTTGATAATTGAATAGACTTATATGTTCATAGAATTTAAAATTGTCACAATGCAATTACGTTGTACTAATAATGTATCATAGTATATTTTGATGTCAAGACTTTTTGAGATTTTATTGAGCAAACGAAAAGGCTAGTAACAACTAGCCTTAATAAATGTCTTTCGACACTTGGGAAAGTATTGTATTAGATACAATACCGTATAAAGCATTTCTACTCTTGTAATTGGATTTTATCATACTGTTTTATATTAGTAAAGTGATTTTAAAAAATGTATACGTTTTATTGATAACTATCGTTTTTTATGATATTACTTATGTAAACGAAGCGCTTTGGGTACGGAGTATTTCGTACGGTTTAAGATGAATTATTTCATCTTTTTCTTTGGATAATTGTTGATACTTACTTGCATTTAAGATATAATAAATTTGTTTTAAATGTGAGGTAAAATTAATATGATTAAGAAAGAAAAATTAAAATTTAAGACTAAACTATTAATTTAAAATATGATGATAATGAATTTGAAAAAAATAGTGAATTCATAAAGAAATTGAAAGTGAAATAGAGTTAGATTTAGCAGGTTCTGATTGACAATCAGTATCATTTATGATATAATATGTGCATTATTAAGGGGGGTAGATAATATGTCATGGTTTTTACCAATATATCTATGGGGAGTAGTAATAAGTAGTATAGTTAATAATACAAAGAGTTTACTTGCGTTATGGTATGCTTATAGTGAAGACAAGGAATTCTTTGATAAATTTATGCAAAGAGAAACATCTGGAAAGGTAATGTTTTTTGGAAGAAATATACTTAAAACATTTATTCCAATTTATAATATTGTTCATCCAATTAACTTAATTCTTAAGAGTAGAATACCTAATATCTTTCATCCAATTAAATCTATAAAAAACAATACTAAGAGATATTATGATGTATGGAAGAATAAAGAAATGAAGAGAATCCTAAAAGAAGAAAATACTTCTAAAACTACTAAAGTTAAAGGTAACGTTAATGTTAATGGAAAAGATGTAGTAAACGTACAAAAAGAATTTAAAAATAAGACTTCTAAAAAGGAAGAAGAAAAGATGAAAGAGAGTAAAAAACCTGAAGTTATTAAACCTAAAAAGACTGTTCAAACTAAAAATATAGATGAAGAAAAAATGAGAATGCTTAGATCTAAATATAATGAATTAAAGATGCAATATGAAGCTAGAAAGAGAAATGGTGCTTCTAATGCTGAACTTAATAGAATAGTTAAACAAATGAATTTAATTGTTAGTGAAGCAGAAAATGTTAGAAATAATAAGAGTAGTCAAGTTAAAACTCAAACTAATACTGTAAGAGCATGTAATGATGATACAAT
>CAKONA010000027.1 GCA_934096785.1 uncultured Bacilli bacterium
CAATACTATTATCGATATTTTTATTAACTCTATCCATATTATCTTTTAAATATTGATATGCTTCATTAATTAAAATAGTTTTATCATTATATTCATCTTGTTTCTCTTGACTATCATTCATATGCTTATCTGGATGATACTCTTTCATTAATTCTTTATATCTTTTGGTAATCATATCAATAGTTAATACTGTATATGAATCAAATCCTAATATTTTTCTTGCTTTTTTAATCCCCATAAATATCACTCCCCCTCAAAGCAAAACTTAAATAAGTATATCATCTTTGATACACGCTAGTAAAGACAATGACGAAAAGTTTACACTTTTAAATTTACATATTTACATTTTATTTCTTAATTAATTTCATTTGAGATGACTCTTCAGGAGTAAGTTTTACTTCTTCAATAAATGCTCCTGGTGTAAGTGAACTAATTAATTTACTTTTTACTTCTTGAAGTGTCATTCCTTTTATTTTACTAGCAGCAGAGTACTCATTACCTCCACCACCAAATAATCTCATTATCTTTGATACATCTATTAGTCCTTTACTTCTTGCACTTAAACTAATAGTTTCATCATCTATATATGCCATAGCAAAGCTACAATTAATATTATATTTAAGTAAGTAATCAGCTGCCTTTGCTATATCTTCAGGTACATATACTCTTCCACTATCTTCAGAATCAGGTGCCACTGCAAAATTAAATGTTTGAAAGTCAGTGTTATCAACTAATCTTTGAATTGCTCTATCATGTTCAAAGTCTTCCAAAAACATGTTATTTGCTATAGTTGGGTCAGCTCCACTAGCAGTAAGTAACGCAGCCACTCTAAATGTCATAGAACTTACATTTTTACTCATTTTATTAGTATCAAGAATTATACCTGCAAGTAAATAGTTAGCATAATCAGGAGATATTTTAACATCATATTCAAATAATAAATTTGATACTACCTCACATACACTAGAAACCTTATCATCAATAAAAGAATATGGTGTTTTAATAGTATGTTCATCTATCTTATGATGGTCTATTACCATAAGATTCTTAAAATCTTTCAAATATTTCATTGTACATAATAAATAATCTTTATTAGCATCTACTGCTATCATAAGACTATTATCAGTTAAATAAACCGACAAGTCATTAGAACGTATAAATTCAAAATTTCCTTTCACATTTTCAAGAACCTTTCTAGTCTCAGGCTCAAGCTTTTCATAATCATCATCAATAACTATAAAGCATCTTTTATTATTCTTTTTGCATATTAAAGCCATACCTATCGCAGCCCCTAAAGCATCAAAATCGGGTCTAATATGAGGAACAATAAAAACACTATCGCTAACATCAAGTAAATTATCTAAAACTTCCTTAATATATTTACTATCTTGCATGGTAACTCCTTCACAAATTAATACCCTATATTATAGTAGAAAAGACTCCGAAAAGTCAATTAGGAGTCTTCATTATTTAAAAATTTTGTATTAATACTTTTGTCTATTTCATCATTTATAGCATCTTCATCAATAATTAAGTCATAATCATCCTCTGTATTACTAACAGGTATTCTTATTTTAGCATCTCCAACTATTTCAATTCCAAGTTCTTTAGAGATAGTATATTTTATAGTTTTATCTTCATTTGATACATCAACACACGTAGGATTCTTAAGACTTCTAATTATAATTTCAGAGTCTTCATTTAAGTCACTATTCTCTTTTACCTTGACTCTTACTTTTTCTTCATAAAACATCTTTTTACTTACGACGTTAGTCTTAGTGTTCCCATCATAACTATACCAAATATTTATATCATAGCTTCCATTTATTTTAATATAATCTTCATCCTTCTTACCTCTTATTTTATGATTAATGACCCAACAACCAAGCACAGTATCAACATTAGTATCAGTAACTAACTCATATTCATCTTTAAAAGTCTTCTTACCCTTTCCTATAACAGTCTTGGTAACAATCTCTTTATAATTATTAAACATAGGCAGATAACCCTCCTATAATAGAATATGCTATTAGATGAAAATTGATAAAAATAATTATATTTTATAGTACATTTGATTCTTACTAGTAGGTTTATCAGGAATAGTAAGTTCAACTAAACCTTCTTGAATAGCAGGTTCTAAATATGAAGAACGCAATGTTTCTTTTGACTTAATTCCAAGTTTCTCCATTATTTCTGTCGCTGTTAAAGGAACATTATACTCCATAACATTTAACAGTTTATTAATATTAATTATTTTTTCTGTCAACGGAAGATTTGAAGAAGAAACTAACTCATTTAAAACTTCATCTATCATTTTTAACATAAATTCTATAAATTCATTAGAATTAGCATTTTTATTACAATTAGATATTGCTTTGTAATATTCGTTTTGATATTTTTTTATTTGACTTTCAATAGGTAAATATTCAAAAAAGTTTTTCCAATTTGTTAAGATTATATTTTGCCATAATCTCGCAGTTCTACCATTACCATCGCTAAATGGATGAATAAACACAAACTCGTAATGAAAAACAGAAGACAATATTAAGGGATGCACTTTATCTTTATTCTTTTTCATCCAACTAAATAATTGTTTCATTAAATAATCAACTTGTTCAGGAGGCGGACAAACATGAATACAATTACCATTTTCATCAAATACTCCTTCATCACCATTTCTAAATATCCCAGACTGCAAAACAGTTTTATAAGTCATAACAACATGAATTTTTTTCAAATCAGTAATTGAATAAGGATTCACTTCTCTAATCATTTCATAAGCTTTATAAGCATTCAATACTTCTTGAATTTCTTTTTGAGGGCCTAAAACAGTCTTACCTGAAATAACATCCTTCACTTGATCAAAAGATAAAGAATTTGCTTCGATTGCAAGTGAAGAATGAATTGATTTTATCCTATTATTTCTTCTAAGTTTAGGCATTTTATCTAAATTAGTATAATTATTTAATTTCCCGATTTTTTCCATTATTGAAGAAATATATTCTAACATAACATTTGTAATTGTAAATGGTAGAATATAATTTTCCATAAAATAGCACCTCATTTTCTAATAAATATTATACACTAATATTAGTTTATATTCAACTCATCTTGCTTAAATCTTACTTAAATCTTACTTAATTTAAAAAATTCAACCTCTAAGATTGAACTCTATTTTATATTTAAAACTACATATTCAGAATGTTCATCAGTTCTAATTGGAATACCCCAACCAGCTATACCTGAAGTAACTACTTTATTAAATGTTCCATCTACTTCATAACCATAAATCATATCAGACATCTTAAATAGTTCCTCAATTAACTTAGCTGGAAATATTTGACCAGCATGTGTATGTCCACTAAGTACTAAATCAATATTATTATCTTTTAAACTCTTATAGTCTTCAGGAATATGGGCAAGCACTACCTTATAGTCATCACTATTAACATTACTAACTAAATCACTAATACTTGTTTTATAACCATTACTTCTACCAATAATAGTTAATTCATCATTTATTCTATAAGTTTCATCTTCTAAAATGTTAATTCCATTTGAATGTATCACTTCTGCGAGTGTCTTCTTACTATAGTTTTTCTCTCTACTATAAATATTCTCATCATGATTTCCATAACTATAGAAGATTCCATAAGTGGTTTTTAAACTACCTAATACATGAAAACATTCCTTCATTTCATCTAATGTGGTACTTTCATCAACTATATCACCCACTAAAAATACCATATCTGGATTTAACTCATTAATTTCATTAATCTTCTTTTGAAGACCTTCCCCTTTAATCGCAAGACCATAATGTAAATCAGTTATAAGAACAGCTTTATAATTATTACTAAGTTTATCATTATTACTAACATCATAACTCTTCATTCTAACATCATATATATTATATATTCCATATATTACACTTACTAAACTAACAATAATTGGTATAAACAAATATACCTTTTTATATCTTTCATACTTAAACAAAAACTTATTCAAAATAAGTACAACCATATAACTTAGTATTAAATACAATATAAATATTAGTACTACTGATACATATTTATTCATCATACCAATTACTAAACTACCATAAAAAAGTACTATAGAGATTACACATAATATAATTTTATTAATCTTTAAATTAAAGAATTCACAAATTCTATAAATATATTTATAGAAAACAAGTGATAACATCATTATCAAAACAAACATTAAAATTCCAAATAAATAATACATCTTACCGCCTCCACATCTTCAATATATATTATAACACGTATTTTTTATTTTGTTTAAGCAAATAATACTAATATGGATATAATAAGAAAACTACAATCTAAGAAAGAATATATGCCAGATCTTCAAATAAAAGAAGTCTCTTTTGGTATAAATAAAATTTATATTGTTAATATACAAACAGTATCTTCTAGTAGTCTTACTAATGAGTTTATTCTTGATTATATGTCTAAAAGAAGTCTATTAAAAAATGAAATTATTACTTCTTTAAAGAAAGATATTAAGAATTATATTCCATCTATTAGTTTCATCGATATTGAAGAAAAAGATGTAATGGAATACCTATTTAATGGCTTTAGTATTATCATTTATCATAATGAATTTATCGCATTAGAGACAAGAGCCAGTATAGATAGAGGTGTTAATGAACCATCAAGTGAACCTACTATCAAAGGACCAAAGGACGCATTTAATGAAAACTATAATACAAATATAGGTCTAGTTAGAAAAAGAATTAAAGATGAAAACCTTTATATAAAAGAATTAACTCTTGGTACTAGAACTAAAACTAAAGTAAGTATTTTATATATGAATGACATTGTTGATAAAGAACTTTTAAATACCACTATAGATAAAATAAGTAATATAACAGGTGATAAAGTACTTGATACATATTATATTAAAAGTTTAATTGATGGTGAAAACAAGTCATCATTCCCTTCAATTAAATCAACTGAAAAACCAGATAGTATCGCTAAAGGTCTTACTGAAGGTAAAATATGTATAATATCAGAAAACTCATGTAATGCTCTTATAATACCAACATTCTTTATAGATTATTTTCATAATGATGAAGATATTTATCAAAAAAGTTTATACGTAGAATTTGTAAAATTTATAAGAATATTTGCTCTTTTCATTACCATATTTGCCCCATCTATATACCTTGCAATTATAACTTATGACCAACAAATTCTACCAACTAGTCTTCTTATCAATTTTTCTCTTCAAAGAGCAAGTGTACCTTTTCCAGCACTGATTGAAGCATTTTCTCTTATTTTTACTTTTGAACTTCTATATGAAGGTGATGCTCTTACCCCATCTTCAAGAGGAACTTCTCTTTCAATACTTGGAGCTTTAGTCCTAGGTGATGCTGCTGTAAGCGCAGGTATAGTATCTCCAATAATGGTAATAATAGTAGCCGTAACAGCAATCTCATCAATATTCTTTGTCTACTATGACTTTCAATCATTCATAAGACTCTATAGATATAGTTTAATGATCTTATCATCAATATTTGGAATAGTTGGTGTTTTATTTGGATTCGTATTCATAATAACAAACCTATGCAATATCAAATCATTCGGAAAACCATTTATGCATCCAATAAGTCCAAGACTAAATATAAAAGGAAGAAAAAAACTAATTAAAAGAGGTTTATTACCTCAAAATAGTAACAAAGGAGAACAATGAAAAAAATACTAATACTTATAATAATGTTAATGTCACTTAGTGCATGTAATGACTACATAGAAATAAACGATTTAGCTATTTTATCAGGAATAATTATTGATTACAAAGACGATATGTATGAAATAACAGCACAACTAATCATAAATGACAAAGAGAGTAACATTGAAGTATTCACAACCAAATCATCAGGAATAAATGAAGCAATCGCAGAACTATCAAAACTAAGTAACAAAGAAGTATTTATTTCACACCTAAAGGTATTAATACTAACAGATAATGTTATAAAGAATAATATAAACTTTAAAGACTATTTTCTTAGAAGTCCTAAATCAAAAATGAATTTCTATGTCTATTTAATTCACGAAGATATTAAAGATAAAGTACTTTCTATTTATAAAGAAAATTCATCATCAATATACTTAGAAAAAATGATGAAATTCAATCAAAATGTATTTTCATCTTCTACTCCATTAAAATTTTCAGAGTATGCATACTACTCTCTTGAAGAAGGACACACTAATATTTATCCAAAAATTGATATTGTGAAAAACAACGATAAAGAAGTCCTTTACTTATCAAATCTAATAACATTCAAAGATGGTAAAGAAATAGAACTCTCTGAAGATGAATCTATCTTTTATAATATAATGACTAACAAAGCTAACAAAACATCTTTAACAATAGATTGTGATGAAGACACTTATTCAGTTGAAATACAAGATATTAAAACTAAATATAAACTAAAAAAAGATACTCTTAACATAAATACTAAGACTAACACTAAAATAATAGATTACAACTGTAAATATGATTTAAACAAAAAGAGTTCAATAGAAAAGTTAACTAATCTTACAAATAACTACATAGAAAATAATATGAAAAACCTTATAACTTTCATAAAAAAGAATAATACAGACATAATAGGTATTGGCACCTTTATTTATAAACATGATAACAAAAATTATAAAAAAGACTATCTAAATACTATAAATATAGAAACTTCATCAAATACAAATATCACATCTATAGGAGAAATAAAAGAATGAAAAAGACAAATGAAAAAGTAAATAGCTTCTCTCTAAGTGTACTAGTTATTACATTATCAGGTGCTCCATTCTGGGGAATACTTACTAGTTACATTCTTTATAATTCAAGAGAATCTACTCCAATATCAATGGTAATCGGATACATTCTAGGACTCATTATCTCTAAAGTTTTCTTATCATTTAATGACACATATAAAGATTTAATATCATCAAAAAAGATAGAAAAGATTTATGAAAAATTTGGTATTATTATTAACTTTATTGAAGTCATCCTAGCACTTTTCGCATACATATTTTTATGCTATAGACTCTCATCATTCTTATCAAGTCAATATCTAATTGAAACACCACAAATTTATTTCTATCTTTTAATACTGGCACTTACCTACTATATCGCATCAAAAGGTATTGAAACACTAACTAGGGTTGCAATCATTTCTCTTTATGTTTCAATCTTTATATTTATTTTTGACTACTCAATTCTATTTAAAGAAATTAACTGGAACAACTTTCTACCACTTTTCACAGTAAATATAAAAAGTATATTAAAGTCATCAGTAATCTATGCATTATTTTCATCAGTTCTTCCGATGTTCTCTTTAAGTATAAAAAAGACAGATATAACAGACGAAGAAAACTTTAATAAAATGTATATTAAAATGTATTCAATATCTTCACTTATTCTATTTATAGCAATTACTTTCACAATAGGAGTTTATGGTATTAGACTATCTAGTTTATTTGATTATCCACTATATACAGTACTTAAAAAAATAGAACTATTCTCATTCATTGATTCAATTGAAAACATAAGCGTTATATTATGGATACTATATTCAATTAATGCATCCGCAGCAGTACTCCTATCAATATTTAATAATTTAAAAGAAGCACTAAACCTTAGTAACAAAAGACTAAAATACGCAAAACTAATCATAATGATTGTAATATTTCTAATAACACTACTATTCTATAATAAAAATAGTTACATAGAAACCATAGAATACATTAAATACCCTATCTATGTAACATTCACATTATTCATAATAACTCTCATTTCTCTAGTAATATCTAAATTAAAGAAATAATTATTTTAACTTCATCACTAAACCTTCAACATAATTATAAGCACTACTTTTACTTAAATCACATTCTTTACTTTTATAAACACTACCATCTCTATAAGTAGTTACTCTCTCATCATCACTAAACACATCAACACTATGAAAAGGAACCTTTGAAACACTATCATGTAATAGTGTTATTTCACTTTCAACAATAATTTTATCTCCATCATAAATAACACCATTTAACCATTTATTTTCGCATTCATTAGATATTGCTCCACTAAATCTAACAGTGTTATCAATTTTATGAAGACTCATAACAACAATATCATAATTACAGGGCCCATTACATGCATTATGAATACTATCCATAACTTCCTTAGTATTACGAATAACATTCAAATAAAAGTCCCCATCTTCTTCATTTAACCCATCATATCTAAATCTTGTTTCATATATTAATCTATCAGTTTTATTCATTTTCACTCCTCAAAAAAAGAAATAGTCTCCTATTTCTTAGAATGAATCTATGTTTACTTTAACTTTCTTATTACCTTCATTATAAGCTTTTGCTTGTATTAAAGTCTTTATACTAGTAGCAATCTTACCTTTTTTACCAATTACTCTACCCATATCACTTTCAGACACAAGTATTTCAATAGTGACATCATCTTCACTACTAAATTCTTGAACTTTAACTAAATCAGGTTCCTTAACAAGTTTCTTAACTATTAATTCAGAAAATTCAACTAAATTCATTATTTACTATTTTTAGCTTTATGGAATTCTTCCATAACACCTACTTCACTTAAAATGTTTCTAGCTGTATCTGTAGGTTGAGCTCCTTCCTTTAACCATTTTAAAGCTGCTTCTTTATTTACATTATATTTAGTAGCTTCTAAAGGCATATAAGTTCCTATAGATTCAATAACATTACCATCTCTTTTAGCTCTAGAATCAGCTACTACAACACGATAGTAAGGTCTTTTCTTAGCTCCCATTCTTTTAAGTCTAATTTTAACTGCCATATCTTTTCCTCCTCAGTGATTAATAATATACACTATTTATTATAGAATGTCAACCATTTTTGGTTAACACATTTAAAAAGTTAGAACTTACCTATCTATTCTACTATATAAGGATTAGCAAGAGAGCCATCTCCACTTGTTACAATTGCTTTAGAGTTAAGGGCTATAACAGGTCGAAGGCCATAATTATAATCTATATGATTATCACTGTAATGACCATAACTTGCAATATTATTAGAAACAGTTAATCCGCCAGCAAAATAAGCAGGTGTTAATGTCCAATATATATATCCAGCATGTAAAAAATAAGTATAATTATGTAAATATATAACACCGCCAGAATACGCGGCTTCATCACCGGTAATCATTCCAATAGGTGCAGATAATTTTTTATTTCCAAATTTGTTATTGCTCATAGTAAACAAATCATTTAATTCATTTTTACACTTATATGTTGGAGTTTTATTAGTTGTATTTCTTAAATATGAACTGAAATATGTTGTATTATTTCCTATACCACCATCCTTGCTTATTGTAGTTCTATCATTACAATATCCTGCATCACTACTTATCTTATCAGAAAGAGAAGACATATTAGTAGAATACCAGCTTTCTATTTTTGATTTAATTGGGCTATCTATCTTATTACTCAAAGCTTGAATTTTAGAAGTTGTATAATGTGCAGAAACTATCTTACAAGTTCTTAGTCTATTTGTATCATTTGCATCTTTATCAGTTTTAACAATTTTAGTTAGATACTCACAATTAGATGTCACAGAAATACTTAAACATGTATAATATCCAATATAATCATCGGTATATGAACCATTTATAATATCACCAGTTAATGAGTATTTACCCGTTGTTTTATCAAATGAATATGTCTTTGACATTTTAATTTCCGATGAATTTGAAGATGTCCACCAAGTTCTATTTGCTGATTCGACACTAATGTATTTATCAGGTGCTTCAGGTTGCATATATCCAGCATAAGCAGAATCTCCAAATAAACTATTATATTGTCCAGTACCAATTATAGAATTAT
>CAKONA010000028.1 GCA_934096785.1 uncultured Bacilli bacterium
CTAGTAACTATATTACCATTTGCTGTACTTCTATTATTAGATTTACTATTATAAGTAACTCTTAATTGAACAGTACCACTATCATTACCATTACTATCATATCCACCTATTACATTACATCCTACTGTTATATTAGATAATTCACTACTAGTAGCATAGTATTTAAACTCATTAACAGAAGAATCAGTTAAACCAGTTATACTATTAACCATATATTTACTCATAGATTGTCTAAAGTTTTTAAACTTAGTTATATCATCTTTACTATCAAATGCTTTAATTGATCCATTTATAACTTCACAACTTCTAATCTTACCACCTGATATGCTTTGTCCTGAACCATTAGGTAATTGATTAAACTCCATAACATAATCCATACCACCAGTAGTACTCTTATTATTACATGTTTTACTTGATGTACTATAAGCACCACTATTAGCAAGATAACCTATTGAATAGAAGTTAAGTATTCCTGATGTAACAAGTGTTTCATCATTTCTATTATTGTTACCACTATTATCATCGTCATCATCATCAGAACCATCTGGTATATTAGGTGTATACTTAATGGTTGTTTTTCTTCCATCTGGACAAGTAACAACGCCAGTGTCTCCACCTTTTCCGCCATCACTATTTTCACCATCAGATTGACTATATAATGTTTCTAAAATACCACTTACTAATGTATCTAAATTTACATCAAATGATGTATCTTTTATATTAGCACTTCCGCCTGAACTAGTTCTAACTTTAACACTAGCTTTAGGAGGTTCTTCATATATATCATAGAAATCTAATTCATATGTTTTATTATTAGTAACACTCTCTGCGAATCTTCTAATAAATACTTCAACAAATTTTTGTTCAGACATTACAAGTCTACCAGTTGTTCTATAAGTACCATAATCTACGGCATCCACCATAGAAGATTCCATAACCTCACGGGCTAAATAGAAATCTTCTTCTGATGTTGATGTCATTCTTTGTACTAAAAGCAAGATGATTATTATAACTACTCCGCATAATACTACAAAGTATCCCCAAAATGATTGTTTCATTAATTACCACCTTCCCCTGGATTTGAGAATTTCTTAGTCACTATATCATAACTATTATTAGGTTGACTAATCTCATCTAAGAATGCTGATTTACATCTATAGAATCCTTTTAATCCATTAGTACTATTTTTATCTTTTACTAAGTCACAAGATAAGTAACTTGAATCTTGATATCCTACCTTTTTAAGTTCTTGTTGTGTATTGTATTCTCTTATTCTATTGATTGCTGTAGGTGTAAGAACAAAACTATATTTTATATTACTATCATCAGTAAATATATCAGTTCCTTTTTTCTCTACTTTTCTAATTACTTCTTTTCCAACAGTTGTTGACCAGTTAACTCCTGCAGGTCTTTCTGTTTTATTAGGGAACAAATCATTTAAATCTACATTTCTATATGTAAATCCATATCCTTTAGAGTTACCTTTCTTAAGATCAAAGTTACTACACTCACTCTTTATTACTGGAACACCAGCTACTAATTTATAACAACTGTTTTTACATGCACTTAAGTCTAACTTACCATCTTTAGTCTTAGTAGCACAATCATATAAGTTAGTTGTGTTATATACATCATATGAACATGTATAATCTAGTGATACATTATCATCAGTAGTTATCTTAACATTTTCAATATGTTGTTTAACACTATAGTTACCAGTTTTACCGCCTGTTGTTAATCCATTACTTACTGGATATTCTTCATTTCCAAGTGGTGTACTTAAACCAGAACCTCTATCACTTTGAGTAACACTTCCTGTATAAGCACTAGCACTAAATTTATCACTTCTCCAGAAGTCTGTCTCAGTTATTATTGTAAATGATGCAAAGTCATTAGTTGGAAGATTAATTGTTCCTGTATTCGTGCATTTAGCATCAGTTCTATCTCCACTACATTGTATTAATTGATGAGCTACAAGTGCATTAGGTTTTCTAATTTCAACTTCCTCATCTTTAACATATCTATAACAATCAGGATTAGCATCACTAGTATTCTTACAGAAATATGTTTCATTTAAGTTTTTAGAAGGTAATGTCTTAGTTTCCTTTTCTATTGTTACATTTTTTCCATATAATTCATCTTCATATTCAAGTGTCATATCAGCACATTCATCATTAGCAGCATCACATACACTTTCTTTTAACATTATGTTTTTAGCAGAACCAAGAGCACTCTTATTAATACTAGCAGCAACAGTTCCGTGATGTGATGTACTTACACTTTGATATACATCTTGTATCTTAGGTGCTGTATTACCACTTGCTACATACATATTACAATTTTGTAAATCATATATCAATTGAGCAACAGCATCTAATTTAGATTTATATGCTGAGTAAGCAGTTGCTTCGCCATTTTTAGCTAAGTTTGGATTACCAGCTCTACCTGCTTGACAAGTACCAGTTGTGTTTTGTCCATAGTCACAATTACATCGGTATGTAGGTATTGGTTTTCCATCAGCATCAGTTCCACCACCACAAGTTTCACAATTACAGCTTGTTGCTTGACATCCACTTGCTTGATTCAATTTACCATCACTAATGTTATATGAACCGCTCTTTTTACAATTTAGTCCAAAAGTTACACCTTTAGTAGTTCCAGATGAAATAGTACAATAACTATATTTTTGACTACTTCCTTTCTTTGGCCAATATAGATAAGAGTCTATTGCAGACAATGTCCTACTCTTTTCACACTTACCTGGACAACCAGTTCCTCTATAACAATCAACTGCTGGAATTTGTACCTTATCAGGTCCTCCATTTGATTTTTCCCAACTATAAATAGATTCTTTTTGCTTCCAATTTTGATAAGCCTTCATCATATTTTTAACAGCTTGATCATACATTTGTAACCATGTTTTACCTTTTTTATTAGGTTTATCATAATATATTTCTGAAGTACATTGTTTCTTTTGAAGAACTATACTTGTAAGTGCTACATCTGTTCTAACAGTAGTATCTACATCATCATCACAAGCAATAAGTGCAGGGCCAATATCATATCTAAATTGCATACCAGCATATACTGTTTTCTTATTTGCTAAATAGAATACTACTTCTTTACGACAGAATACTGTACATACATCACTATTAAGTCCAAGTTCTCCAGCATCTCTTTCAAATTGTTTTTGATCATTTGTATTACATGGGTTAAGTATACAGTTCATATAAGGATCTGACTTATCAAACTTATCATAACCATCATAATTATTACCACAGCTTGCTTTACCACCATCTGTAAGTGTCTTACTACTAGGACCAAAGTTAGTACATTTAGTCTGATCATTACAAGGACAACTTACTGATACTGTCCTAGTGAATTTTTGATCACTATCAGTACTCTTAGATGTTTGTTCAACCCTATATTTATTAAATGCCGCTGTAAGCATTATTTGATATGAGTTAGGACTAGCACAGTTTCTATACTCACGAATTACTCCATTAGAAGTATAACCTTTTAATGTAACTTCAAATGTATATTTCAAATTAGTTGTTGTTGATGTAGTTGTTACTACACAAACCTTTTCACCTTTTACTTCAACTGTACATTTTTCTTTAGTACAATTTGCTGCGATTTGACCAGCAGGTATTAATGTCTTCTTACCATTCTTTTCTACAAATACTTGTGTATAAATTCTACAAGCAGAATTCTTATTAAGTATTTCTTCTTTAGTACATTCTAATTTATATTGTTTAGATGTTACTGATGATGTTGTACTTTGTTCTACAAATGTTTTAGGCCATGCTGCTGTCATTGTAGCTCCACCTATATTATTCTTAGTAGTATTTATTTTAAATCCATTATCAGTTCCACCAAGCATTCCATCTAAGAATTTACCACCCTTACCATTAAACATAGCGAGTGCTTTATTAAATAGTTCAATTGATAATTTATAACTATGATTATTACCTACATCTCCACAAAGAACACCTAAGTTATTAGCATTCTTGTTTTCAGCACAATCATTACCTTTATATCCCTTACTAGCAGCAATTGCAGTATTTAAGTAAACAGGTGTATTTGTATAATAATCAAATTCTCCATTTTCAAGTCCTATTTCATTAAGTCCACTAATTGCATTTCCTTTTATTTTTCCATAATATGAAGCCCACATTCTAAGTGCTGTTGTTATAGAACCAAAACCATATTTACCATTATCTACATAAGTAACACTTCCATCCGCTGCATTAGATGGTGTCATAGTATAATATAGTATTTGAGCAAGCCCACAATAATAATGCTTTTGTAATTTATCATCACAGTCGCTTAAGTTTACTTCTTTATTTAAACAGTATTGAGTTCCATGAGGTCCTCTTTTACCAGGCTGTAAACAGAATGCATTATCTACTGTACCACTTTTTGATTTTAATAAGTAGTGCCATATAGTTGAAGGTTGTATCTTATCAGTATAACTTCCACCTGTTGATGAGTTTGAATAGTTAACTCCGATTTTATAAGTTGTATTATCTTGGTCAGCAGAACAACTACTGTTACAACTTCTAGTATAATTAAGACAAGCTTGATTACATGTATTACGATTAGCAAACTTTTTACCAGAAAGTTTACATAACCATTGATTTCCTGATGCAGAACATGTAGTTCCTTTAGCTTTATAAGTTCTACAAGCTTCAGGTTTTAAATTCTTAGCACCATCTAAATCACATTTATATTTTTGATCAACTATTTTATAACTA
The DNA here is from genome assembly GCA_934096785.1 of uncultured Bacilli bacterium. Next base: position 4,758 of record CAKONA010000028.1, read on the forward strand.
CACGCAGATGAATCACTACTACCAGTTGCTTTCTTACAAGCAGCTTTTGCTGCACTTAGTCCTCTATAAGTATTAGTATCATAATTATAATTTGTAATCTCATAAACTTGTTTAGGTCCATAAGATGCTATCCAGTGATATCCAACAGTAGTAGCAGGTTGACTAACAATTGTAACTCTATCATTAGCACTCTCTGCATTAACATAACCTATACATAATAATAAAGATATAAATAGTACACTTAACTTCTTTTTCATTATTATTTACTTCCTTTCTTCTTATATATAGTTATAATTACAATATAGAATAAAGATATTACTACTACTGGTATAACTACAAAGTACCAATAAGTCTTAATAAAAGACCAAATATTTCCAATTAGACTTTCTTCTTGATTATTTTCTTCAATTAAATTATTAAATCCATCAGTATCTAATGAAGATGAATCATAATCTATCGCACAAATATCTTCATCAATATGTTCCTCACAATACTCAGTATCTCTATAAGTATTATAAGCATTTACTGTACGAGTAATAGTTTTAATCTTTTCACCTGGACATTTTGATTCACTACCACCATAAACATCAATGTTATAAGTCTTCTTCTCAAAATGTATTAGAGAACCTATAACATAAGTATCAAAGAAATCATCATAAAATCCTTCATACTTTTCACTTGTTTCACTATCAGTTACTTCTACTTTAACTTTATTCTTCATGCCTTTTAAAGACTCTCCAAAACTTAAAAAGTATAGATAGTTTCTTTCTCTTTCAATTGTGTTATTTTCCCCAATAATTTCAACATCTTCAACCAAAGTTACATCTAAATCTTCAGCTATATTATTTAATTCTTCATCATCACAAACCGCATATAACTTAGGTTGAAATACAAGAATAGACATTAAAATTACTAAGACTAACCTTAACCTTCTTTTCATATTTCACCTACTTTTCCTATTAAAAATTATAACATACTTTTTTTTACATTTCTACTACTAAATACCATGTTTAACTTTTCTAAGTCTTGCATTAAATATTATTATTGTTGACACACTACTAACAGCTACTAATAACACCTCAATTCCCCAATTATAAGTAAAATCTAATATATCATTTAATATTGTTTTAGTTCTACTTGGTACTTCTGGTTCTTCTGGTTCAATTCCATTATTATAGTTGTTTATCATACTCTCTAATAATTCCTCAGTTGGTTCATAATTTACAAACTTTGATGAACATATACTTATCTTATTACTATAGTCCTTACATTCACTACTTCCATAGTATTTATTATAATATGGAAGAGTTACTATAATAGAAGTTAAACTACTATTACATGTAGTAGCCGTAGTACTAACATCAAATTTAGCATTCACTCCTTGTTCTATTCCATCAACTACTACTTCAGTAGTTCCATTAGGAGAATAAGTATTGCTTTCACGTGATAAGTACATATTATTAATTACATTATAAAACTTTATACTAAATGTTCCACTCTTAACACTATATGAAGTTTCATACTCTATATTAGAAGCAGCTTTCTGATATTCAAGAAATACTGTTCTATCACAATCTTCAGCATTCACATACAAAGGAAATAATATAAGTAACAATAATAAAACCTTTTTCTTCATTCTTTTCATCCTTTCTATTCTTTAATTAAAACTCCATGTACCACTAATCTCTTTTTACCATTACCAGTACAAGTAGATAATGTTATTAATTTATCTCCATACTCTACTTTAACATCTGTTTTAAATGTACTTCTTCCTCTAATAAGTTTAACAAAGTCATCAAACTCTTTTTTATTTTCAAATTCAGTCTTTAAGTAATCAGTAGTATACTCTACTCTATATCCAGAAAATATCTTAAATTTATATGATTTACCATCAACATCATAGTTTATAATCATATCTTCATTATTCTTTTTATAATTAGATGAAAGTACATTCTTTAATGTACCAAACATAGTACCATTAGCCATATTATGTCCATAGATTATGTTATTAGTACTTAACTTAACACCATCATTTCTATAATCCATATAAACCCAACCCATAACACTTTTCTTTTTATAAAAGTCATACTTTAAATAGAAACTATTATCACTATGTTTTACTACCGGATAATTTATTTTAGTACCCTTAACTGTTAAAAATCCAACTGTCTCATTATTTATCTTTTTAAGATTACTAAACACTTTAGTAAACTGATACTTATTAGGTTTACTAGTCGTGGTATTACCACCCGAATTAGTATTACCACCATTATTACTATTACCACCTGTATTATCATCATCATCTGTTACATCTTCACTATTATTAGTTTTATCATCTAATCTATCTAAATCAAAATTATTATCATAAGCATAGCTTCCATTATTAATAGTATTATTTAATTCATCTATACTCATCTTCTCAACATACTCATAAGACTTAACTATTATTAAACTAACCATACTTACATATATACACATCAAAGATATAAGTTTAAGATTATTAAATGTTAATTGTTTAAACAAATTATTAATCAAGAATTGATTTGAATACACTATTCTAAGTTCACATACATAAGTATCCTTACACTTCTTATTAACTTCTTTAAGCCATCTAAAATTCTTAGTTATAAAATTGTCTTCATCAAAACCTTGATGCAAAAATATAATTATTTCTCTAGTCTCATCATTTCTAAGTAAATCAATTATCCCTTTTAATAATTCTTTAGAAAACACATACATATGTATAGCTTTAAGATTATAATTTATTCTTAAAAACTCTCTCATATCCCTTAATAAATCTGGATAATTCTCTTTAATATCAATATTCTTCTTATAATATAATGTCTCATAATCAAAAGCATCTTGATTCAACATAAATTTATCAGTTATTTTATATTTATTATATAAGTTAACCTTGACACCTATAACTTTAAATTTATCTCTTATAAATACAGGCATATAATAACAATCTACATATCTAAGACTCTTAGCATCTAAAAACATTTCATAATCACTTAGTCCAATTGTAGATGCAAAATCTAATCTAAGTCTTTCTATATTTAATTCATCTAATATGTATATACTATATTTAAAAGTAATAAGTCTCTTTATAGTAAGTGTATTTATATGTTTATCTTTAAATAAGTTTATTACATTTTCATAATGTTTCTTATAGAATTTAAGAGTTACTATTATTTTATCATTATAAAACTCTAGCTTATTAACATGTTTAACTTCATCATCGCTAATAGCTTTATAATCAAAAAATATATTATATGAATCAATTGTCAAAACAATATATTCCTTCATAGCACACTCCTAGTATATATAATCATAATACCATATTTTCACCTAAAAAAAAATACGAAACTATTCAATTCCGTATTTTTCAATCATTTTTTCAAGTACAGTATTATCTATATATTTAAGTTCACTACTCATTGCTTCTTTAGCTTCCCCATCTTTAATATAGATAAGTAATGGTGCTTTAGTTATTTCATCTTTTATATTAGAGAATTTATTCTTTAATGTTACTATATAGTCAGTACTATCTTTATAATCAGCTACATTCCAATATATAAAATCATCTAATAATTCTTTCTTTTCAAGAGTGTTATACATCTTCTTCTCTATATCATATATTTCATCATCTCCAGTATAACTTACATATAAAAGTACATCTCCAGTCTCAGTTAATGCAAATGATGCATCTTTACTATTGATTTGTTTAATCTTTTGATTTTGAAATACACTACTATTTAACTTATTGTTTTCATATGTTAAATAGAATGTTCTTAAGTATAAGGATACTATTATTACTAATATTGAAACAACTAATACAATGAAGTAGTTACGAGTTGGTATCTTTTTATCAAATAATTCCAATTTTTTCTTTTTTCTTTTCATTTTTGCCTCCGTTATCTTACATATACATTTTAACACATTTGGAATTACTTTTCAAACTATATAGAAAAATTTATTTTAATGTTATATAATATACCAAGAGGTATTATTATGCATGAGATTTTTAATAAAGAAATAAGTTATATAAAAGATGAAAAGATAAGAAAGAGTTTAATTACTATGTTAGATTTACTACCAGATTATTTTTATGAAGTTCCAGCTTCTTCAACTGGTAAGTACCATCCAGAATTCACTTTAGGTGATGGTGGCTTAGTAAGACACAGTAAGGCGGCAGTAAGAATTGCTTATGAATTACTGCAAAACCCTTCAATTAATAATTTCACAGATGAAGAAAAAGACTTAATACTATTTGCTTTAACTGTTCACGATGGACTTAAAAGTGGCAAAGAAAAACAAAAATACACAGTATTTGACCACCCTATCCTAATGGCAAACTATGTAATAGAATGCAAAGATAAACTAGAACTTACTGATAGTCAAATAGATCTAATTTCTAGATGCATTAAAACACACATGGGTCCATGGACAACAGACTATAATGGAAATGAAATACTAGAACCACCAAAAGATAAATATCAAAGATTCATTCACATGTGTGACTACCTAGCAAGTAGAAAATTCTTAAACATCAACTTCACAAACAATGACATAGATTAAAAAACTGAAGACAAAATCTTCAGTTTTTAGTTACTCTTTAATGTAAAATATCCAGGAGCTTCAGTTCCACCATCTACCCTTGCATAAGTTTTATCAATATTATTACTATCAAATACAGTTCCAGCCCCACCAACTATTTTATTAGAAGCCCAAAACATATTTTCACTCTTAGTAACATTATTCACATTAAATTTATCACTAGCGTATATTGTTGTTAAATTTCGCATAGATTGAAACATTCCGGACATATTAGTTACATTACTAGTATCGAAACTACTTAAATCTAATGTTGTTACATTATTTTTATAAAAAAGTTGGTGCATATCAGTTATTTTAGTAGTATCAAAACTTTCCAATCCTTTAATTTCAGATACAGTTGAAAGGAAAAACATTTGAGACATAGAAGTTAAGTTACTAGTATTAAAACCACTCAAATCTATTACTTCGCATTTACTTTCACGAAACATATTACCCATGTCAGTAACTTTGCTTGTATCAAAGTTATTCAAATTAATTTTTTTAATATTAGCTCCAGCGAACATCCAACC
>CAKONA010000029.1 GCA_934096785.1 uncultured Bacilli bacterium
TCTCCGACCATTATGCATTCTATAAATTCTCTAGTGATTGAGGTTATTTCTGCGACTATTTTATATTTATTTTCAAATATAATGTGTACTCCGACTAGAGATGTCTCTACTCTTTTAGATAGATTTTCTAATTTTATGGTTTGATCACTTACTGATATAACATTTCCAAACATATTAAAACTCCTTATTATTCTTATATAGATTATATCATAATAAGGAGTAATTATTCAATATTATTTGATTGTTCTTACGATAGAAATATTATCATAGTTGATTAGTTTTATTATTCTTTTTGCTTCTTTGTAGTCCATGTTCATTAATTTATTGTATTCTTTATAGTCTATTTTGTTATCTATCATAAGTGAAAGACTAATTAGATATTCAACATCTTCAATGTTATCAAAGTCTAGGATGTAACCTTTTGCGTATTTTTTCTTTTTACGTTCAAATTCTTCTTCAGTTATTTTTAGGTTCTTTATGTCTTTTTCTATATTGTTTATGAATTTATTTCCATCGTTTGTAAGAGCGTTTATTGTTATGATTAGATAGTCATCTATCGTACTTAGGTTAAATGACATACCAATCATTATGTCGTTATCTTTATATTTTTCATATAAAGGAGATGATGGGCCTACATTTGATGAAAGAATAATTCCTAAGTAGTCTTTTAGGATGTTATCATCTTTTACACCAAAGATATTCTTTTTCATTTTAAATGAGTATTTTACTCTTGTGTTTTCCATGTCTTTTTTTACTTCAGTGTATTCTATATTTACCTTTTCACTTTCTCTTTCTTTTATTCTTTTAGGTAAATCTTTCCTTTTTACTTTTATATTTTTCATGTAGTCTTTGATAGTAGTCATTGCTTCATCTTTGTCAAAGTTACCTGTTACTACTATGAATGTATTATTTGGTACATAGTAGTCATTATATATTTCATTCAGTGATTTTGCGGTTATTTTAGCTATGTCTTCTCTTTCACCTACGACTGTGTTTCTTGGATAAGTCTTAGTAAATAGACTATTATATAGTTTGTGTTGTAGTTCACTATTTATTTCATCTTTGTACATATCTATTTCTTCGCCAATTATTCCTTTTTCTTCTTCAACTGATTGTTCTGTTATGTTTGTGTGATAAAATATGTCAAGAAGAAGCTTTAGGTTTTCGATTGGATTTATGCTTCCGAATATGTTGTAGTTTGTTCCATAGTAGCTTGTCCATGCATTAGCAATACTTCCTAGTTCATTTATTCTTTTTGATATTTCTTTGTTTTCTGATAAGGCCATTACTTTATGTTCAAGAAAGTGAGCTGATCCGGGGATTACATCTACTACTTTGTCATTTACTTTATATTTAGTTATTCTAGCTCCATATTTTACTGATATAGTGATATAGAAATTCTTTGTTTTATCTGTCTTATATAAATATACTTCTAGTCCATTATCAAGTACTTCTTTATATATTTTTTCATCTACTCTTTCAAATGTGTATTCTTTCATTAGTTATCCCCCTTTAATAAGTATATTGTACTTAGAGATATTTTATCATTTAGATTTATTACTTCGTCTATTGTTACTTTTTCTATATTTTCTCTTAGTGTTTCAATGTCTTCAACGCTATCAAATTCTCTTTGATAGTATGTATTTATTTGTGCTGTTACATCGTCATAGTAGTTGTTTAAGAATGTATTTATTGTTTTCTTTGCTGAAGTGAATAGTCTTTCAATAGTATTTTTGTCTTTCATTGATTCTACGCATTCTTTTATAAGTTCAACTGTTTTTTCATAGTTTATTTTGTTTATTCCTGCATATATAGTAAGAGAGGGATTATATTTTGAGTAGTATGAACCTATCGAATAACATAGTGAATTATTTTCTCTTACTACATTAAATAGAATTGAATCATTCATTGTTCCTAGTATTGTATTGTATACTCTAAGTACATGGTTTAATTCATGATAGTTTAAATCATTTAGTCTATAACCTATATAAAGTTTTGATTGATTATATGGTAGTGTATCTATTTTTTCTTGTACTTTAGTATCGTATTTATGTTTTATGTAGAAGTCTAATTTATCATTATTTCCTTTTACGTGTTTAAATTTATTTTTTATTATGTCTTCTATAGTATCATCTATTTCTCCATAGACAGCTATATCTATTTTATAGTCTCCATTAAAAAGATGTGTATATTCTTCATATAATGACTCTTCTGTTAGTAAGTTTACCTCTTCTAGTGAAGGCATACTACTATAAGAGGTTGGTGTTCCTTTGTACATTATACTTGCGTATGCATCTTTAGCGTAGCTGTTTGGTTTATCTTTCTTAGATATTATTGAACTTATAGTATCTTTCTTTGTAATATTGAAGTAAGTACTATCAAATGCATTATCTTTTACATTTGGATTAAATAGTATTTCAGATAAAAAGTCAATTGACTTTTCTAAGTAGATTGGTTTTGTGTATTTAGGATTTAAGAAATCAAGCGAAAAAACAAATGATTCAGTATTTCCACTTATTCCAAATGATGCGGATACGCTAGCTCCATATAGCTCTTCTCCTACTATTACTATTTTATTTTTAGTATTGTACTTCTTTGAAGTATAGACCATGTTTTTACATAGCATGCTTCCGAATGTAATATCTTTTTTATTGAATTTTTTTGTTAAGAAGACTACTATGTTTATTGATTTAAATCTATTTGAGTTTATTAAATGTAGTGTGTAGTTTTTTTCTTTTATTTTTTTGTATTCCATGTTTCCCTCTTTTCAGTATTTTTATTATATCATGATAAAGAGAAGATGTATATCTTCTCTATTAGTATTCTCTAAAGTTTAATTTTTATGATTGAATCTAGTGCTAATTCTATCATTTCGTCTAGTTTCTTTTCTCTAGATTTAGCATCTATTTCTTCATGTGTTATTAAATTATCGCTTATTGTAAGTATTGCGGTTGCTTTTTTAAGGAATTTTTTTGCATTGAATAATAATGCGTATGTTTCCATTTCTACTGCTTTACAACCTAGGTCTATGAATTTTTTATAGTCTTTGTTTTCTGTGTAGAATGCTTCGCTTGTATGTACTCTTCCTAACCTTGCATTTACTCTTTTAAATGCTGCGGTACTCATAATAACTGAATTTAAATCTCCTGATGAGTTAATTATTTCTATGTTTTCTCTTCCTGCTTCTTCATCAAAATATGTTTCTGAATATGATGAGTCTGCGACTAGTAGGTCATAGACTTTAAAGTCCTCTGTGTAACTTCCAGCTGTACCTATTCTAATGATTGCATCAACATCATAATCATTAAATAATTCATAACTATATATTCCCATACTAGCAATACCCATTCCACTTGAGAATATTGTTACTGGTACATTTTTATAAGTTCCGGTGAATGCTAGTTCTCCTCTTAGTCTATTAACACACTTGGGATTTTCTAAGTATTTATTTGCGATATATAATGCTCTATTTGGATCTCCTGGCATTAATACTCTTTTTGCGATTTTACCTTTTTCTGCTTCTATATGTACTGTCATGTTACCTCCTTAATATGTTTTATTATAGTTTTCGATAGTACTATTAAATAAATCTTCTGTTATTTGATAATTTAAGAATTGTTTACTACATACTTCTAGTTTCTTATAGTTTTTACATGTATCACTATTATAAAATTCATTATAATAAGGAAGTGTTACTGTTACAGTTCTTTCATTCTTTTTCTTTTCCGTTATGTAGTTAATTATGTATTTGTGTGTTGAACCTGGTTCTAAATCAATATATGTTACTTCTCCGTTTTTATCGGCTCTTGTTTGGTATTCTGTGTCTGTATCTGTTACAATTACATCTTCACCTAGATTTGAGAATGTTATTGTAAATGAGTTACTGCTCTTACTATATTGTTTATCCATTTTAACATTATATATATTGTTTGTATCTACAGTGTCATCTGGTTTAGTAAGTAGTTTTGAGATTGTAACACATATTATAAATGAGGTAAGTATTACGAATGCTAAGATTATTTTTTCTTTTTTATTCATAATTTACTCCTTTGGTTCTTCTAATTTTACTAGAACATCTCTTGGTTTTGAACCTTTTGCTGGACCTACTATTCCTTTTTCTTCGAATTGATCCATTATACGAGCAGCTCTATTGTAACCTATACTATATTTTCTTTGTATTAGTGATGCACTTATTTGCCCCATACGTATTGCATAGTTAAGTATTTCATCATATAGAACATCTTTTTGTTCCCCACCACCATTTAAACCTGATGCATCTCCACCACTTGATTTTGCTTCAAGATTTGTGAATTTATCACTATATTTAGGTGGATGGCATCTTTTCTTAACAAAGTCTACTACTCTTGCAATTTCATCATCTGATACGAAGCTTCCTTGTACACGAGTTGGTGTATTTTCATCCATTGGTTTATAAAGCATATCTCCTTTACCAAGTAGTTTCTCAGCTCCTGTCATGTCTAGGATTGTACGAGAATCTATTGAAGAAGAAACTGCGAATGATATACGAGTTGGTATATTAGATTTAACTACACCTGTGATTATATCTGTAGATGGTCTTTGAGTTGCGACAATTAGGTGAATACCTGCGGCTCTTGCTAGTTGTGTAATTCTCATGATTGATTCTTCTACTTCTTTTGCTGCGACTAACATTAAGTCAGCAAGTTCATCTATGATTACTAGAATGAATGGCATTTTCTTAAGACCACAGTCTGGATTTTTCTTTAGTTCTTTTTCAATGTAGTCATTGTATGTTTGAATGTTTTTAGTTCCACTATTTTTGAATGTTTCGTATCTATCATCCATTTCTACTACTATTTTTTGAAGTGCTGCACTTGCTTTTTTAGGGTCTGTTACGACTGGTGTTAGTAAGTGAGGTATTCCTTCGTAGACATTGAATTCTACTTTTTTTGGATCTACTAGTACCATTTTTACTTCATCTGGTGTAGCTCTCATTATGATTGATACGATTATATTATTTATACATACTGATTTACCACTACCAGTAGCACCTGCGACTAACATGTGTGGTGTTTTATTTATTTCTACGCATTTTACTTTACCCATTATGTCTCTACCAAGAGGTGCGGCTAGTTTAGAATCTTTGTATTTTGGATTCTTTTCTAAGTCTTCCATTATTTCTCTCATTGATACAGCCATTATTGTTTGGTTTGGTATTTCTACTCCAATTGTGTTTTTACCTGGGATTGGAGCTTCGATTCTTACTTCTTTTGCTGCTAGAGCTAGTGCTATTTCTCTTGAAATACTAAGTACTTTGTTAACTTTAGTTCCTCTATCTAGGTCCATTTCATATTGAGTTACTGCTGGTCCTACATGAACTTCAATAACTTTAGCGTTCATTCCGAAGTCTTTAAATACACGTTCTAGTATCTTTGTATTTGATGCGATAAATTCTGTTGAATTAACTTTTCCTTTGCTCTTATTTTGATTTAATAAAGCAACTGGTGGTTTAATATATACCTCATTTGATGTGTCTTCTTCAGGCTCGGGTATTTTGGTATCTATGCTTCCAACTGTTGTTTCTTTCTTTGGTTCTAAGTCTTCTACACTTGTAATGACAACTCTTTTGTCTATTGGTGTATCATCTTCTGTTATGTCATTTGTATTAAGTACTTGTTTCTTAGATGGTTTTTCATCATCTTCATCTCTTTCACTCTTATCAAATAGTTTCTTGAATGGAGAGATTACTGCCTGTATGATATCTGCGAGTGTTATATCTAGTAACATTATAAGTCCAAATCCTGCGATTATTACTAGTACTATTGTTGTTCCTTCTACGTCAAAGAGTGAGACGAATATCCAGGAAGAAGTTGCTCCTATCATACCTCCACCTGTGTTTCTAATTTCATTGTCTGTATTGTATGAGGCACTAATATTATCAAATGTTGTTGTAAATATTTCTTTCCCTTTTACATTTGTATCTCTTATATAATTAATATGAGAGAATAGTAGTAATGAAAGTATTATTGCATATACTCCAACTAGTCTTGCTGTAAAAAAGTCTGGTTTGCTTCTTTTAGCAAGTAGGTACACTCCGTAACAAAGTCCTAGTATTAGAAGGACAAAGTACCATGTACCAAAAAGAAATATAGCAAATTTCTTCACTAGATTTCCTACTGCTCCGAATGCTCCAAGACCTGTTATTGATAATAATATAAGTGCTAGTCCTGTTAGTTCATTTGTATATCTAAATTTCTTTTTTGATTCTGATGATTTTTTCTTTTTTGCCATTAATTCCACCTAACCTTCCATCTTACTTAGAAGTTTTTTATGAATACCAGGTTCTACGATATTAAGTGTATTTAATACTATCTCTAGAGAATCTTTGTATTCCCCCTTATTAAATGCTTTTGTACTTGCGTTTAATCCTGATGCTACTTCTTTATAACTTGTTCTATATCTATTGCCATATACGATGGCCATTTCTGCCATGGCTGCTGTTTTAGTTGTAGTTGAGGCTGTTTGATATAGTTTTAATGCTAAATCACGAGCTGTATCAACTCTTAGATTTAATGTTTTTATTGATATTGGTTTCTTTTCTATTTCTATTTGTATTTCTTTAATTGCGTCATATGCTTCTTTAAGTTCAACATAGAATTTATCTGGAATAACTGGAAGATTATAGTCTTTGATTTTGTATTTAGAGTTATTAATTATGTTCTTTATTTCATATAGTTGATCTCTCGCTCTTGCTTCATCTTCTTTTAGACTTCCTAAATTCTTAAGTGTTGTTTCTAGTTTATCTTCTACTTTAGATAGAGATACTGCTACCATTTCGCATTCATTACTTAATTTTGAAAATGGCATTACTTTTGATAAGGTTCTATCATTTATTAATTTGAAACTATCTTTTACTTGTACTAGTTCTTTGTTTATTTCATCAATAACCATTATTTCATCATCACTTAAATCGTATGTGTCTTTTAAGTTATCAATTTCTGCGTATAGATTTCTTAGTATTGAACTTACTTTTACTATTCTATCATTTATATTAATGATTCCTCTTTCATATTCTTTCTTACTACGTTTTTCATTATCAAAGTCACTATATATTGATTCATAGTAGTCTACTAAGGTTTTCAAATCAAATACTGAATCTTGTAAGTTAAGTACGTTAAGTCTAGTCATTATTTCACTAATCTTTTTATTAGTTTCTTCGATGTTATAGTCGATATTTAAGTATTCAATGTTGTATCCATCTCTTGTCATTCTAGTAGCAATATTCTTAATATCTTTCATTTTCTTAGGAAGTATCATAGTTGATATTAATACGATAGTTGGTGCTTCATCAATAACAATGCTTATGTTTTGAATCATATCATCTAATGCTTTTACTATTTTACCAAGTTCTTCATATTCATGATTTTGAATTGATACTTCGAATGCACTAAATAGTTTATCAATGTTTTCAAATTGTAATTCTATCGGAGAAGATACTTCTTTATAATCATCTTTGTTCTTGTTATATTTAAATATTACTTCTCTATAAAGGCTCTTTAGTTTAGTTATTGCTTCTCTATTTCTCTCTTCGCTTTCAGTTAAGTCTTTTATTTCTGATAATAGTTTTACTGACTTAGCTTTTACATGATATATATGTTTTTCAACTGTGCCTATTTTTATGCTTGCTTCAGTATATTCTTTATTTACACAAAGAGTTTCTACTTCAACTAGTTCATCTGTTAGTTTAGGCATGTCTACTTTTTCTATTTTTTCAAATCTTTTTTTCCAGTCTTCTACTTCTTCTTCAATCTTTTTGTTGTTTGTAAGTTTTGATGCTTTTCCTAGTTCTGCGATTAGGGATGAAGACATTATTAGATTCTTTTCAGTTGTAAGTCTATCTATATTTGATAGTATTTCTTTCTTCTTTTTACTCTTTATGATAAGTGTTAATATATATAAAAGTATTATTAATATAATAAAAATAATTGCTATGATAATTGTTGTTTTATTCATGCTATCCTCCTTTTACATTTTAACACATTTATTGATGTTTTTGTAGTGCTTTTTATTCTAAATTAAAAGAATGTTAAGAGTTTTTCATAACATTCTTCGTTTATATTATTTTTTAAGTGAGATTACTAAATATTTATTGTTGTTTTTTCTTGATGTTTCTAATTCAAATTCTTCTTCATTATAATCTTTCATTTCGTTTTTTAGTTCTTGAATTGCTACTTCATATGCTAGTGGTGGGATGTCATCTAGTGTTTTTCCTTCTTTTGGGTAGCAGATAATGTCTTCATTGTTGATTGAAAGTGTTGCATTTAACTCTCCTATTTTGAATACTCTGTGTCCTGGATTTGGAACGCATGGATACATAAGTAAGGATTTGCCTTTCTTGTACGCAATCATTTCTCTTAATTGTGAAATCATGTAATCGATATCTCTTTTTCTTTTGTAAATTTCTATTTTTGATTCTGCAGATAGAGGTCTTTCTGTGTCTTCATAACCTAGAGTGTCATCTAGTTCTTTTTTTAACTTTTTAATTTGTCTTTCTAGTTCTTCAATTGTGTAATAGTAAAGTGTTTTAAAATCTGGTATAAGGTTTGTTCTTTTGATGAATTTCTTTGTTCTTTCGTTTTCAATCTTGATGAATTCTCTTGGACTTCTTACATAGCCCATAGTTCCTTTTGTGTCATAGTACATGCTGAGTGAAAAAGTTTTATCACTCCTTAATAGTCGCTCTAAATCGATGTTTTGAATATATACTTCGCCATTTGATATTATTTTCATAATATATATCCTCCTTTGTACCTTTATTATATATTATAAACTTATGATTTGCAAATTAGTTTCTAATAAACTTTTCTAATGTATTTAATAAATATTCTGGAAATGATATGTACTCTGCGTCTAATATTTCACTTACGAATTCTTTGTCTTTTGTATCTATTAATTTGTTTGCTATTCTGTAATAATTTGGTTCATCTAGTACACTTATTAGTTCAGTTAAGTAATAAGTGTCTTTTGTATCTATAAAGTATGTTTCAAGTTTGTCCATGTCAAATTCATTATTATAGTTAAGTGCTAGTCTCCATAGATAACCTTTATTATCTTCTTTTATTAGAGAATCAGCCATATCATTAAAGAATTCTTGATCTATTGTAGGTAGTTTTTTTGAACTAAATGATTCTCCTATCATATTTGCTACATCAAGTGGTGTCATAGACTTAGCTGTTTCTTTATAGTATTCATTATTAAGTATATACTCTTCTAGTTCTTCTCTACTTTTATCACTACTAATTATATTATTTACTTCTTTAATTATGTTAGAAATCTCTTTTTTATCTTTAGAGTTTTCTTTCATTAATAAATTTAATTTTTCAAGTAGTTCTTCTTCATTAATTTTCTTGTTCAAATATTTAAAAGTTAGATTTACTATATTCACCATATACCTCCTAGATAGAATATATCTAATTTTTTATTTATTTTCAACATTTTTTAAATTTTTTTGATTAATTCTATTGATTATAGGTTTTTTATTTGATATAATTAACTCACTTGTGAATTAAATGAGATGGCGATGTAGCTCAGTTGGCTAGAGCATCTGGTTCATACCCAGAGGGTCGAGGGTTCGAATCCCCCCGTCGCTAC
>CAKONA010000030.1 GCA_934096785.1 uncultured Bacilli bacterium
GTTCCATACATTTCCATTGAGTCAATGTAGCTTATTCTTCTAAATGGTTTTGGTGATACTTCTTTATTTGAGTAAGTACTAAACACATCATAGAATAGTTCTTCACCTAGTTCTAAGATTTCTTCTTCTTCTACATAACTCATTTCTAAATCTAATTGGTAGAATTCTAGTGTTCTATCGCTTCTTGCATCTTCATCTCTAAAGCAAGGTGCTACTTGGAAGTATTTATCTAATCCACCTACCATTAATAGTTCTTTATAGATTTGTGGTGCTTGAGGAAGTGCATAGAATTTACCTTTGAAGTTTCTGCTTGGAACAACAAAATCTCTTGCTCCTTCTGGACTTGATGCTGTTAGGATTGGAGTTTGTACTTCAGTGAATTTCATGTCATACATTTTATTTCTTAAATGATGTAGGATTTCACTTCTAAGTAACATGTTATCTTTTACTTTTTCATTTCTCATATCTAAGTAACGATATTTAAGTCTAACATCTTCATTTACTTGTTTGCTTGACATTATTTCAAAAGGTAGTTCATGAAGTGATGGGCCTAGTATATCTAACTTGTCTACTAGTAGTTCTACTTCTCCACTTTTGATTTTTTCATTTACTGTGTCTTCGCTTCTTTTTCTAAGTGTTCCTTCTAATCTTACTACTGATTCTTTTGCTAGTCCTTTGAACATCGTATCATCATTTGATACTGTTTGAAGTAATCCACTTGTATCTCTTAAATCAAGGAATAGTACTCCTCCGTGGTCTCTTATGTTTTGTACCCATCCACTGACTACGATTTTTTGTCCTTCCATTTCATTTGTTATGTTTTCTATCATTATTGTACGATATTTATTTGCTTTCATTTGTTTCCTCCTTATTAGTAATCACAATTATTAGGTGTTCTTGGATATGGTATTACATCTCTTATATTCTCAACACCTGTTAAATACATTATTAGTCTTTCGAATCCTAGACCGAATCCTGCATGTGGGCAACCTCCGAATCTTCTTAGGTTTGTATACCAATCAAGATTATCTAGAGGTATATTCATTTCTTTCATTCTATTTATTAGTTTATTATAGTCATCTTCTCTTTGGCTTCCACCCATTAGTTCTCCTGAACCTGGAACTTCTAAGTCTACTGCTGCGACTGTTTTGCCATCATTATTTAGTTTCATATAGAATGCTTTTATGTCTTTAGGCCAGTTTGTTATGAATACTGGGCCATTATAGTATTCTGTTATGTATTTTTCATGTTCTTTAGCTATGTCTTCTCCGTATTCTGGCTTGAATTCAAAGTCTACTTTTGCTTTCTTTAATAAAGTTATTGCTTCTTCATGGGTTATTCTTGTGAACTTAGTTGTTAGTACTTTATTAAGTTTTTCTTTTAGACCTTTTTCAGTGAATTTATCGAAGAAGTCTATTTCTAAAGGACATTTATCCATTACGTATTTTACTACGAATTTAAGCATTTCTTCTTCTATGTCCATAATTCCATTTAGGTCACAGAATGCTACTTCTGGTTCTATCATCCAAAATTCATTAGCGTGTGTCTTTGTGTTTGAATTTTCTGTTCTCATTGTTGGTCCGAATGTGTAGACTTTTTTGTATGCTAGAGCGAATGTTTCTGCATGTAGTTGACCTGAACCTGTTATGTATGTTTTCTTTCCGAATAGGTCTTTCTTGTAGTCAACGTTTCCTTCTTTATCATGAGGAATATTGTTCATATCTAGTGTTGTTATATTAAACATTTGTCCAGATCCTTCACAGTCTACTCCAGTTATTATTGGACTATGGAAATATACGTAGTTATGACTTTGAAAGTATTCATGTATTGCTTGTGCTGTTACACTTCTTACTCTGAATACTGCATTAAATAGGTTTGTTCTTGGTCTAAGGTATGCAATATCTCTTAGGAATTCTCTTGTGTGTCTCTTTGGTTGTATTGGATAGTCTTCATCTGAATCACCTATTATTTCAATCTCTTTTACTTTCATTTCATGTGATTGATTACTTCCTTGTGATGGAATTATTGTTCCTTTTACTCTTAGGGCACTACCTACTCTTATTTTACTTATTAAGTCAAAGTCTTTTAAATCTTTTTCATATACTAGTTGTAGGTTTTGAAAGTATGTTCCATCATTGAAATCGATGAACCCAAAGTTAGATTGATTTCTATTATTTCTAACCCATCCTTCTAATGTTACATCTTTGTTTTCATAGTTTTTAATGTCTTTGAATAAATCTTTTATATCCATAACTATTTTCCTTTCCAAAAAAAGAGATGGCACAAGGAGTCTATATTAGACGGTACCATCCCTTTATTAACTTTATTTTTATAACGGCTTTAACCGAGAACACTTACTTGGTTTCAATGTTCCACTCAGTGGTGTTATTCATATATATAGTTTATTAGTTTACACCAACCACTAACTCTCTTTGAAACGTTTATATATTACTTCTCCACATCGAAGATTTATGGGTCAATTATACTACTCTAGCGAAGCAATGTCAATAAATCAAACGATTTTTGAAAAAATTAAAATTTTACTTTTTTAGTATAAAATTCAATTTTAGTTCTAACGTATGGCTGATAATTTAATTATAGTATTAAGAACTTCTACTATAATTAAATTACACTACTCTAATTCTACTCAAAATTAAATTTTCCACGATTTTAAGCGATTTGACAACATATTTTATATGTGATAGATTACTTACCGAGGTACTTGTTTAGGTGCCACTTCTATATTTAAAAAGCTTTATCAGCAGAGAATTAACAGCCAAGAAAATATGGAGGTGGTATAATGAGTAAGAAGGATTTACTTATTGTAATTCTATTAATTATCATTATTTTATTGATCATCTTTGACTAACATCTTAGAGCATCATAAAACCCAACTCTAACGAGTTAGGTTGCGCAATTTTTGTGGCACCTGACTCAGGGGGTCAAGTATCTCACTAATAATAATATACCATAAACTACTTATATGGTAAAGAGTTTATTTTAAATAAGTATTAAAATAATAAGAAGAATTAATATAGTTGGTAATAACCATTTATGAATTAGAAGTGAATCTCTTACTGCATGAAAGTGTGAACCTCTATTATTATCTTCATATATGGTGTCTATATCTATACATTTGAATTTTATCTTTTCTTTTGCGATGTTATAAAGGAAATTCATTTCATATTCATATCTACTTCCTTTGGTATTAAGACAAAGATTTTTATATTTCATGTTTATTCCTCTTAAACCAGTTTGCGTGTCTTTAAGAGTGATACCTGTTTTTAATTTAAAAACTAATGATGAGAATTTATTACCAAATTTACTTGTAAATGGTACATTCTTTTTATTAAAGTTTCTTGTTCCTAAAACAATGTCATTTTCTTTAAGTTCTTCTTTGATTCTAAGAACATCTTTTGGTCTATGTTGATAGTCTGCATCTACTGTTATAAAAGCATCAGTGTCTTTTAAAGAAGAGATTGCTGTTTTTAAGGCTTCGCCTTTGCCTTTGTTAACATCGTGATAAATAATGTTTACACCTTTTATCTCTTTATAAATATCTTTTGTTTCTTCTGTGCTTCCATCATCTACGATTAGAATACTTGTGAAATTTTCTTGTAGTTCACTAACTAATCTTATTAATTTCTTTGTAGGATTGTATGATGGGATAATAATTGTTACTTTCATTTTATTCTCCTAGTAATTCTTTTAGTTTTTCTTCTAGTTCTTCTTTTTTGAATGGTTTTGGTATGTAGTCATTAAATCCTGCTTTTAAGTATTTGTTTCTTGATGTTGTTGTTGCATCTGCAGTAAGTGCGACAACTTTTGTATTGAAGTTTTTATTTGCTTTTAGTTTCTTTAATGTATCAATTCCATTCATATCTGGCATCATTATATCCATTAAGATTAGATCATATTTTTCTCCATTATTTATTTTATCAATACATTCTATTCCTCTTTCACATGCATCTAGTTCTATGTTATAAATCTTTAATAAACGCTTTAGAATTCTATTATTAAGTCTATCATCATCAACAAGTAATATTCTTTTATTATTGAATTTTGTTGTATTAGTTTGTTCGATTGTTTCAAGTTCATCTCTTATTTTTTGAGGTATTGTTATTGTGAATACACTACCTTTTCCATAATAGCTGTTAACTACGATTTTACCATTTAATAAGTTAACTAAGTCTTTTGATACAAGTAGTCCTAGACCATCTCTATCTACATCACTATTGATGTTATTGTCTATCTCATCTCCATTAAATATCTTATTTAAGTCTTCTGCTTTAATACCAATACCTGTGTCTTTTATTTCAATAATTAGATTACAAACTTCACCATTCATGACACTGTTTATTGAAAGAGATATGCTTCCTTTCTCAGTGTATTTAAATGAATTATCTAATATGTTGTTTATAATTTCTTTTATTTTAGTTTTGTCTCCGAATAGATTTTGAGGAGTATTTTCTGAGATAGTGTACTTAAATACTACGTTTTCTTTGTTGTATTTTTTAGTATTCATTTTTATTAGTTTGTCTACTACTTCTTTTATGTTGTAATTTCTTTCTTTTAAATCATAGACTTTGTTTTCTATTTTGTTTATATCTATTACGTTACCTACGATGTCTAGAAGGGATGATGATGAATCCATTAAATCATTAAGATTGTCTTTTAATTCTATAGGTAAATCATACAGTTTTAATTCATCAACTAGACTTATTATAGAAGTTAGTGGTGTTCTTATTTCATGAGAAATGTTATTTAAGAAATCTGTTTTGTTCATGTTTGCTTTTAATGCTTTAATTCTTAGATTGTTGATTATTTCATATTCTTTTAAAGCAGGGTTTTCTATTGTTAAGAATACTAAATATGTTATAAATAAAAGTGATGTTGTTATTACGTTTAGTTCATACTTTATTAAGAAGAATGAACTTATTGATAGAAGTATTAGTGCTGGATATATATAGTTACATTTTGACTCAGATACTATTTTTCTATTTAGAATTACTCTTATATAGAGAATTGATAGCATTAAAGGTACTAAGACTTTAAATATATTTACAGCATTACCTCTTAGGAATATATTATCAGAAATTGATATGTCTAATGAGAATATAACTACGGCAATGCTTGAAATAACAAATAAAATTAGATAAAGAATCATTATTCTTTTGTTCTTTGTGTCATTTTTTTTACTTATAAGGAATGTGTAAACACTGAATATAGTGAACCATGCGATTATAAATATTAAATACATTTTAATGTAAATTTCTAATATAATTGGTTTTATCACTACTCCACTTAAAAACTGTATAATTAATTCTAATATGAAACCTATAAGCAAACTAAGTGTTAATATAAAGAATGTACTATTGGATAGTAAATTGTTTTGTTTCTTTATTTTGAAGACTATTATTAAAAGTAATGTAAAAATTATACCTGTTATTATATATATTATATTCATAAGACACCTACTTTAATTTTATTATAGCAAAAAGAATTCCAAAATGGAATTCTATAGTTTAAATTCTTCAAAGAAATCACTCATTGTTAGTTGACTTTTTGTTTCTTTCTTTTCTTTTTTAGGTTCTTCTATCTTTTTTTCTTCGTGTTTTTCTTCTTTTGGTTCATCTTTATCTAGTTTTATTTCTTTTAGTTTAGTTACTACAAAGATGTCTTCTATGTTCTTTTTAGTTATTGTGCTTCCTGTACTTTGTTTGTCCATTATATTTATGTCGCTTGATTTCATATAGCCTACGTTTCCATCAAGTATTCCAAATATTGTTTTTGAGTTTGTGTTGAAGCATTTGAATACATTATATGCTTTTGATTTAGGACTCTTTATGATTGATGAACCTTTTTTTGCTCTTGTTGTTTTTTGTATTTCTTCGATTTTTACTCTTTTTGCTGTGTTTCTATCTGTGAATAGTGTTATGTATTCTTTAGATTCGCTTATTACAAATGCGCTTACTACTTCATCTTTTTCATTTAGATTGATAGATTTAACTCCGCTTGTTCTAAGACCTACGACTGGTATTTCATCTGTATTATATTTAAGTGATAAGCCATCTTTTGTTATAACTAGTGTTTCTTCTCCATTATTTTTGTTTACTGATACTAGTTCATCTCCATCTTTTAGTTTAAACATTGTGATTGGTTTTGAGTATCTTGAAACTTCGAAGTCTTTTAGTACCATTCTCTTAACCATTCCTAGTTTTGTGAATGCTGTTATGACTGTGTCATCAAATGAGGCTATTCCGAATGATTTTACTATCTTTTCTCCATCACTTACTTTTATGTAATTAGATATGTGACTACCAATATCTTTGTATTTTGCTTCTTGAATATCTCTTACTGGTAAGTATAAGTAATTACCAAGGTTTGTAAATATAAGTATTGTGTCTATGTTGTTTATCTTATAGAAACCTTCTATGTAGTCATTTTCTCTTACTCCTGGATATTCATTATTAGTCATGTTGTATGACTTTAATGAAACTTTTTTAACATATCCGTTGTTTGAGATACAAACTATATAGTCTTCTTTGCTTATCATATCAAGTGTATCTATTTTTATTTCGCTTACTTCGTCTTTTATTGTTGTACGTCTTGAATCTGCGAATTCTTTCTTGATACTTCTTAGTTTGTCTTTTATTACTCCCATAAGTTTATCTTCGCTTGCTAGAATTTCTCTAAAGTAAGCGATTTCTTTTGTAAGAGCATCGAATTCATTTTTAAGTTCTGTTACATCTGTATTAGTTAATTTATATAGTTGCATCATTACGATTGCTTCTGCTTGTGCTTTTGTGAAGTCGTATTCATGCATTAAGTTTTCTATAGCATCAGATTTGTTTTTACTTTTACGGATTGTTTTTATTACTTCATCTAAAATGTCTAATGCTTTTATGAAACCTTCAACTATATGTATTTTCTTTAAGTCAACATCTAAATCGAATTTTGTTCTTTTAGTTACTACTTCTTTGTTGTGAACAATGAATGCATCTAACATTTCTAGGATGCCTAGTGTTTTTGGTGTTCTGTTAACTATAGCTACCATGTTAAATGCATAGTTTGTTTGTAAGTCAGTGTTCTTTAGTAAGTAGTTTATTATTAAGTCTTTGTTAGCATCTTTCTTTAGGTCTATTACTATTCTTAACTCATCGTTCTTATCTGATTCATCACGTACTTCAGTTATACCATCTATTTTTTTATCAAGTCTTATTTCTTCGATTTTACGAATGATATTACATTTTAATGTATCATATGGTATTTCTGTTATTACGATTTGGTCTTTGCCTTTTACTGTTTCAAATGAGTATCTTGCTTTTACTACTACTTTTCCTTTTCCTGTAGTGTATGCTTTTATAAGAGCATCTTTTCCTTCTACTATGCCTCCGGTTGGGAAGTCTGGCCCTTTTACGATGTCCATTATTGTTTCTAGTCTACAGTTTGGACTATCTATTCTTTTAATAGTAGCGTCTATTACTTCACCTAAGTTATGTGGTGGAATATTAGTAGCATAACCTGCACTTATACCAGTTGAACCATTTACTAAAAGGTTTGGAAAGTATGCAGGAAGTACTGTTGGTTCATAGCTATAGTCATCGAATGTAAGAGCCATTTCTACTGAATCTTTTTCTATGTCTTCTAAAAGTATATTACTTATTTTAGCTAATCTTGCCTCAGTATAACGCATTGCGGCTGGTCCATCACCATCTATTGAACCATTGTTTCCTTGCATATCTACAAGTATTACTCTTTGTTTCCATTTTTGACTAAGTCTTACCATCGCATCATATACTGATGTATCTCCGTGTGGATGGTAATTACCTATAACGTTACCTACAGTCTTTGCTGATTTTCTTGTTTCTTTGTCATAAGTATTTTTGTCTTTGTACATTGAATAAAGTATTCTTCTTTGTACTGGTTTTAGTCCATCACGAACATCCGGAAGAGCTCTATCTTGGATTATGTATTTAGCATATCTACCAAAACGTTCTCCCATTATTTCTTCAAGGGCAAAGTCATTTATCTTTTCTATAATTGTTGTTTCTTTTTCTTTTGCCATTATTTACCCCCTTTATAATCATCTTCAAGTGTGAATTCTACGTTTTCTTCTATCCATTCTTTACGTACTTCTGAGTCATCTCCCATTAGAACTCCTACTCTTTTTTCAGCTAGTGCTTTATCATCTATTTTGATTTTAACTAATGTTCGAGTAACTGGATCCATTGTTGTTTCCCATAATTGGTCTGCATTCATTTCACCAAGTCCTTTGTATCTTTGGATTGTGTATTTTCCTTTGAATGTGTCTTTGAATTCGTTTAATTCTTCGTTTGTATTTATATATTTTTTGTCTTTACCATATTTAACTAAGTATAGAGGTGGCACTGCTATATAAAGCATTCCGTGTTCTATTAAATCTCTCATCCATCTATAGAAGAATGTTAGAAGTAGTGTTTGAATGTGAGCTCCATCATCATCGGCATCGGTCATTATTATAACTTTTCCATAGTTTGATTCTGTGTAGTCAAATTCTGCTCCTACTCCTGCTCCTATTGCATGAACTATTGTATTTATTTCTTCGTTTTTGAATAGGTCTGCTACTGTTGATTTTTCACAATTAATAATTTTACCTCTTAGTGGAAGGATTGCTTGATGACGTTTGTCACGACCACTTTTTGCTGTACCTCCGGCACTGTTTCCTTCGACTATAAATAGTTCGTTTTTATTATATTCTTTACTTTGGGCAGGTGTAAGTTTACCAAGAAGTACTTTTTCACGGCCACTCTTACCTTTTCCAGCTCTTGCTTCTGCTCTTGCTTTTCTTGCTGCTTCACGAGCTAATTTACTCTTTAAGGCTTTATCCATTATGGATGTTGCTGCCTCTTTGTTTTCTTCTAAGTAATAAGAAAGTTTTTCGTATACTATGCTTTCTACTACTGTTCTTGCTTGAGGAGTTCCTAGTTTACCTTTAGTTTGTCCTTCGAATTGTAATAGATTTTCTGGGATTTTTAGACTTATTATTGCTGTTAAGCCTTCACGAGTATCTGATCCGTCTAGTCCGTCTTTGCTTTTTAGTAAGTTGTTACTTTTTATGTACTCATTGAATACTTTTGTAAGTGCTGTTTTGAAACCAACTTCGTGGCTACCACCATCTACTGTTTTAACGTTGTTTACGAATGACATTATGTTTTCATTGTATGTGTTTGTGTATTGCATCGCAATATCTGCTTCGATACCATTCTTTTCTCCGCTGAAACTTATTGTTTTATGTAATACTTCTTTTCCTTCATTTACGTATTCTACGAATGATACAAGGCCATTGTCGTAACTAAAAACGCTATGTTTATCATCTTCTTCATCGATTACTTCCATAGTTAGTCCATTGATAAGGAAAGCACTTTCTTGCATTCTTTCGCATATTGTAGTGTAGCTAAATCTAGCATTACCAAATATTTCTTCATCTGGATAGAATTCAACTATGGTACCTGTTTGCTTGCTAGTTCCGATTTGTTTTAATGGTTTGTCTACGTGTCCACCATTTTTAAATGATATTTCACATATTTTACC
>CAKONA010000031.1 GCA_934096785.1 uncultured Bacilli bacterium
AGGAGGAATCTGAAAGTTTTGTTCTAGATTGGTATTTCCGTAGTGGTTATAAACCATTTTCTAAAAGAAGTAAATTCTAATTTCAATTTTTTGCCACTTTACATGATTTTGTACAGTACAGAATAATTTTTTATGAATATAAATTATTTTTATTAATAAGTTTATTCAAATGCAAATTTCTTTTAATTTTTTTCATCAGTAACCCCTATTTAACATAAATAAATTTAAGCAAAAACATTTAACTTATTTTTAATTTTTTTCTTAATAAAATCAATCAACATAAAA
Organism: uncultured Bacilli bacterium; assembly: GCA_934096785.1. The sequence continues at coordinate 286 of CAKONA010000031.1, forward strand.
ATTATAACCGGAACTAATATGCCTAAAATAACATAAAGCAAATGTAAGTTACCAAACGCATAAGGAAAAACTCCATAAACAGTAATTCCATTTATTTTAGCATAAACAAAATCAATTATCTTAAACACTAAAAAATGTAATCCCATAATTTCATAAGAATAACTTCCAATCTTATCAAAAAATACATTTATAATTTTTATTTTAGAGATTAATCCACTTAAATATAAACACGAATAAATGCCAGCAAATGAAACAGGATAAAACAAATATAAATTAGTTATCTTATTAAATGATAAATCAACAGAAAGATTCGTTATAAAATAAGCACAAATCATAAGTATAACTGAACCAGCAAATAAAAATATATTTAATTTATTTTTAGTGTTTTCAGCAAAATTTTTAATATAATATCCAAAAGTAAAAAAAGGGATTACTAAAAAGCATATTTGAAGTCGATACGATAAATCGACCTGTCTAGTAATAAGATAAAAGCCCATAAATCCACAAAATAAAGTAGAAAGTACTATAAAGCAATTTTTAATTTTCATATTTTCTTTAAATAATTTAAATATTTTATTGCTAAAATAAATAATAACACCAAATAATGTTGAAGATAAAATAAATGTTGGAACAAACCATAAAGCACCACCCATAGTTTCTTTACGCACAAATATAAATGAATTTATACATGAAACTATAGTTTCCTTAATACCATAATAATCTGTATTTAATATCATACCATTTTTTAATAAAATATTATGAATAAGCGTAAAAAAGCAAATAAAGCCTACATACTTTAACCAATTATTTTTAATCTTTGAACTAAAGTTTTTATAAGGATCATTGCCATACTTTATCTCATTATATAAAGCACCACCTACAAAGAAAAAAAGAGGCAAATGATAAAAATATACAATTCTAACAAGTTTAGCCCAACTATGACCAATAACAATAGAAATAATACCTATTGCCTTCACTATATTCCAATACATTCTTCTTTTATTGCTATTCATAATTACCGCTTCCTAACTAATATTAGTCTACACTAAAAATAATAATAAAGATAGCGAACAAACCACATTATTTTATTTTTTCCCTAACATTAAGAATTATTCCAATGCTTATCATACTAACAAGTAAACTACTACCACCATAACTAATAAAAGGAAGCGTAACTCCAGTTATCGGAATGAGACCAACAACTACTGATAGATTAAGAAGAGTTTGAAACATCATTAAAAATGCAAGGCCAAATATCAAGTATTTCGAAAACAAATCTTCAGTATCTATAGCTTTCTTAATAATATTATAAAAAAGCATTATAAAAAGCATTATAAGTAAAGCATCTCCTACAAAGCCAAACTCTTCACTAATAATTGAGAATATAAAATCAGTCTGTGGCTCAGGAAGATAAAAATGTTTTTGTCTAGAATTTAAAAATCCAAAACCTAAAAGTCCACCTGGCCCTATCGCATAAAGACTCTGTATCATTTGAAATCCACTACCTAAAGGGTCACTCCATGGATTTAAAAACGATGTAATCCTATCCATTCTGTAAGGAGCAATCAAAATAAGAATGACTATTCCTATAACTCCAAGGCCACCAAGCTTAATAAATATTGACACATCTGTCCCACTTACAAATATAAGTCCAATCAAAGACATCACAGTAACCATACCAGTACCAAAATCAGGTTCCAGCATCAATAACCCAAAGAAAATCATTATAACAAACAAAACAGGTGCCATAAACTTAAATGGATTTCTTTTAATCCTATCATTATTACTTAAATATTTAGATGTAAATATTATAAGAGCAATTTTAGAAAGTTCACTAGGCTGAAACCCAAGACCCATAATACCGAACCAACTTCTACTTCCATTCCTAACACTGCCTATTCCAGGTATAAGTACAAGTATCAAAAGAACAAAGCATACAAATAAAAACTTATTAGAATACTTTTTATAAAGGCTAACATCAATTTTAGAAAATAAAATCATAAGTATAATTCCAAGTACAAAGAACACACTTTGAAAAGTAACATACTTATAAGGATTATTATACTTAAATCCTGCCCATATATAACTACTTGAATATATCATTATAATTCCTATAAGCCCAAGAACTATACTAATTATAAATATAAGCTTGTTCCTTTTAATACGTATCACCTATTATAATAATATTAAGAATAACCATTTTTATACAAGAAAAAAGGAGTACTACATCCATACTCCATAATATATAGCAACACATCCAAGCATGAAACCAATTATATAAAACATCTTAACTATATCAGTTTCAGCCCATCCTAATTTTTCAAAATGATGATGTATAGGTGCCATTAAAAATACTTTTCTTTTAAATTTCTTTATCGCAGTTAATTGAATAATTGATGATAAAGCTTCCATTACAAATACTCCACCAATAACTGCAAGTGATAACTCATGCTTAGTAACTATCGCAACTGCTGCAAGTGTAGCTCCAAGTGAAAGTGAACCAGTGTCACCCATAAATACTTTCGCAGGATGTGTATTATAAACTAAGAAACCAAGTATTGAACCAACAAGTACAAAACAGAAAATTGCTATTTCTTGATATCCTGCTATCCAAGTAGTTCCCCAAGTAATAATACCAAAACTCAAGAAAGCAATTAATGAAAGTCCACCAGCAAGTCCATCAAGTCCATCAGTTAAATTAACAGCATTTGAGCTTCCTACCAAAAGGAACAATATAAATAGTCCATATAGCCACTTTAAATCAAGATTTATACCTAGAGATGTTATAGTTAAATACGCATCTCCACCACCTTGCATATAAATGTAGAAAAACACAAGAGCAATCAATACTTGAACAATCAGCTTTTGAGGAATAGAAAGTCCATCATTATTATGATCCCTTACCTTTAAATAATCATCTACAAACCCAAGTAAAGCATAACTTATAAATACAAATATTATAATAAGTAAATTATGAGTTATCTCTAAACTACCTCTTATATATAGTAAAATCATCGTAATAAGCGTAGGTATTATAAATATCAATCCACCTATTGTCGGAGTTCCTTGCTTACTAGCATGTCTAAATGCCACAAACGAACTTATTGTTTGACCACACTTTAATTTCCTTAAAACAGGTATTAAGAACAATCCTAATATTACTGATAAAAAGAAACCTATCATTAATCCTAATATACTTTTAGCTAGAATTAACATAATATCACACCCTTCATATCTATATTATACTTTTATTTTTACATTTTACATAATAATTTTACGTTTAATATGTAAAGTTATACATCATATTGACAAATAAAAATTCTCAAGCACCTTACTTTTATCAAGTCCTTCAATCTTTATTGATATATCCGCATCACTTAATTTATACATTATTTTAAGTAACTCATCTTCACTAAAATTATTAACAACATCTATCATTTTTTTAACAACAAATGGATTTAAAGAAAGTCTACTTGTTATAGTAGGCACTCCTGTATCCTTCATCATTACTTTAATTTGATATAACGTTCTAAATTGTTTAGATAAATAATCTATTATCGCAACTTCATCCATTCCACCATTCACAAGAACTTTAGTACTTTCAAGTACTTTAGGTAAATCACGAGCCATAACCGCATCATTAAGTCTAAACATCTCTTTATCACTATTCTTGCTTATTACTTTTTCTATATCTTCATCACTAATAACATCTTCACCTACTTTATATAAAAGAAGTTTATTTACTTCATTAAGTACACTATCAGTATCATTCTCACATAAAGAAAGAATATTCTTAACTTGATTATAAGTCACCTTCTTCTTATTATCACTAAATATCTTACTTACATACTCATGTAAAGTCTTATAATCCATTTTCTTTAATTCTATCACTTTACACTTCTCATTTAATAATTTAATTAATTCTTTCTTACTATCAAGTTTATCATCTATGCACTTAAAAATAATAACATTATCATTCATATGATTAATATAGTTAATTAAATTTTTCTCATCTTTATCTTTCATCTTCTTAAAAGTAAAGTTTGATACTATAAGTAATTTCTTTTCATTAAATAAATCTACATAATTTATTTCATTTAAAATATCTTCTATTTTTACATAATCATAATCATATTTAATAATATTTTCTATTTTAAGTTCATCTATAAGACTATCTATTTTTCTTTTTATTATGTTTATTTCATTCCCTAAAAATACATATATCATATTAATTATCCTTTACTACTACACTTCTAACACTAGAATCTATTATAAAATCATTAACATTATCTATTCTTACATTATCAACATAAACCAACTTTGATTTATAAGCTATTTTTAAAGCCTTAAAGAGTTCTGATAATGAAGTATATAGTTTTACCTTAACAATTGTTGGACTTCCATTATTAATAGTTATAATTGTGTTATCATACATATAATCTAAAGATATAGCCTTATGAATCGCAAGTATTTCCTCAATACTATAAAATACACAATTAGCATCCTTAAACTTTTTATTACTATGAACCATACATATATTTAAAAATGCATTAATGTATTTATTATATGCTTCAATAGAATTTAAGTCTTCACTACTAACACATATATAACAACTCTTCATACCAAATACATTCATAAATTCATCTATTGCTTCAAGTATTTCTTCATAACATTCATAGTTAATTACCATATCCTTAAGATCATAATTTTTATCATATAAAGAATTAACTACTAAAGTAGTCTTACTACTAATCTTATTTAATAGACCATACTTCTTTAAAGATTCAACTATATCACTCTTCTTAGTCTTATTCAAATTACGAGTAGGATTCAATTTCTCTTTTTTATCAATAAAATCATTCTCAATAACTAAACTTCTAGTAAGTCCAGTCTTTAAAACCATCTCTTTAGTACCAATTACTTTACCACTAACTGGACTAAATATTTTATTTTCATTTTCCATTTCACCAAGTAATGTATTATGATTAACTATACCACTTTCAGGTATAACTAATTTTTCAGCCCTATCAAAAGGTACATAAATAAACTCAGGTGATAAGTATGTTATATATTCTTGTATTTCTTTTGCCATATTTAACTTCTCCATTAATTATTATATATTATATTTGAATATTTTAAAAGCATAAATTGTATGTTATAATAATTTTAAAGTAAAGGAGCGTACATGACAAAGAAAAAAAGAATATTAATTATTATAACAGTGACACTATTAATTTTATGTATAACACTCGCAGTAATAGGTATATTACATACACCAAGTGACAATAAAAACCCTATCAAAGAAGAAATACCAAAAATAACAGAAGACTTTAAAAGTACAGAGTTAAAAAGCATACTCACTACTACTGGAAAATTTTACCTTGATGAGGAAACAAATGATATTTTAGAAGTAATAAATGATAAAACATACATCATAGGTAATAATGGAAAACTATACAATAACAAAATAGAACAAAAAGATACAAACGAAGACAAAAATGTCATCGTAGCTAAATCAAAGAACATTGAATTTCACATTGGAGATAATGACTACTGTTACTTTATAAATACAAAAACTAAAAAGAAATCAAAAGACTACGATGACATTATACTACCATATCAAAAAGATATAACAGGTATTTATGCTATACTTAAAACTTATAATGAAAAAACAAACACAGTTAAATATGAAGTACTAAATACAAATAATGGTAATATTACAGAGTTAAACACACACAATTCAATAATCGCGAGTGATGCATCAATCACCTATAGAGGTATGGATGAACAAAACTATACAGACTCACTTAACTACTTCCATATAACTAATGAAACTAACAAAGTTGGTCTAATTGACAAAAATGGTAAAATCATTATTGATATTATTTATGATTCAATTGAAGTTTTTAATGATAAGTACGTTATTGTCTCTAAAGACAACAAGTATGGTATTATAACCATCAATAATGAAGAGATAATACCATTTATATACGATAACATCTATACAGTAGATAACTACATTATTCTTATTAAAGATAATAAGATAAGCATAGCCTCCTCTAATGCCAAAATATATATACAAGACAAAATAGACACATCATCAAAAACCACTTCAAATGAAAACGCGTTCGAATTCACATCAACAACTATAAATAACAAACTATATCTTCAAGTATACAACAAATCAAAAACATCAATCTATTTAATAAATAATAAAGATATAGAAAGAAAAATAAGTACATCTACATCTTTTGAATTACTTGAGACAGAAAATGGTAATTACATTTACACTTTCGAAAAAAGTGTAAACAAGGTAAATCTAACCTTCTACGATTTAGACCTCTATGAATACTTCAAAACAATATTCGATTCACCGCAGATAGATTCATATTATCGTATAACACCTCTATCGCATAACAAAAACTATTTTGAAATACACATGTACACAAAAATAGATGAGCAAGATAAAACTTATTATATAGACCTATTCAACTCAAAACAAATAGATGAATACACAGCATTAAAAAGATACTTTCCAAATGGTTATAATCTATTTATTTCAAATGATAAATTAACAATTTATAAAGATTCTGAACAACTTGAAGAATTTGAAGGTACCTTCGAATTCCTAGGTGAATACCTACTAATAAAAAATCAAAACGAAATCGTAGAAGTCCAATTTAAAAGCGATAATTAAATCAATTATCGCTTTTTATTGGAACTTAGTCATTTGCTTCATTAATTGATTAACTTGCTTTTGACTAGGATTTCTACCCATTCCTCTCATTAATGTTTTAATCATCTCTTCACTAATTAGAGGGTTTTCTTTTAATTGCTTACTTACTAATTTCTTAGAAATCATAAATCCAGCAATAATACCAACAACAAGTCCAATTACTAAATATAAAATATCCATCCAGATATTACCAGTACATTTAACTGCTTCTAATATTAACATATTATCATCTCCCTAACTTAATTCTACCAAGAATTAAGAGTTTATGCAAGAATATATGTTATTATCTAACATAAAGTAGTCATGATTATCAAAATCACATACAAATATATTTTTAAAAGTCCTAATATTATAAAAGAACGAAGGAGCATTCTTATTACTCCTAATCTTTATATGAGAATTATTTATAACCATCTTAGTAGCCTCATCATTATAAAAGTCATTTATCGTATGCGTATAATTAAAACATATATAATTCTCATTATCAATATTATTACTCTTAATATATTCATTAAATTCATCCTTCCTTAAAGGAACAACAATAGAATTAAATATATTATAACCAAGTACAATATCTTCACTCTTCAAATGATGAATATTTTCAAGCATCAAATACAATTCCTCATAATTATTACGATAGTTCCTAACTATATTATCCTTCACTTCAAACAAATAAAATGTTCTCACCTTAATATCACCTCAAGTTAATAATACAATACAAAAACTAAAATATTTGTCGAATAAAAAAAGAAAGACAAAATATCTTTCATTTTATTATTTCTTAGTGAAATAACCAGGGGTATCTGCTGTATCTATACGAGCATAAGTTATAGAAGTTTTATTACTGGCAAACTTGGTACCATTTCCACCAACTAAAGCATAATCATTAAAAAACAAAGCTGCAGTGGAAGTAACAGAGTCTGTAACAAAATTGTCACTTACATATATTGTCTTCAATTTATAGCAAGAACTAAACATCATATCCATATTAGTTACGTTGCTAGTATTAAAACTACTTACGTCTAAACTTTCAATCGCACTGCATCCATAAAACATATAATCCATATTAGTTACGTTACTAGTATTAAAACTACTTAAATTCAATTCAGTAACCTTAGAATTACTAAACATGCCATTCATATTAGTTACATTACTTGTATCAAAATTTTCAAGTCCAATTATTTTAACAGAAGAAGTTCTATTAAACATTGCATTCATGCTTGTTAAATTTCTTGTATCAAAACTGCTTACATCTAATATTTCAGCAGTACATCCATCAAACATTCTGTTCATATTAGTTACCTTGCTTGTATCAAAGTTTTCTAATCCTTTTATTTCGTTTACTGCAGTACTTGCAAACATCAAAGCCATATTATTTACATTGCTCGTATCAAAACCGCTTACATTTAACACAGAAACCTTTAAACTAGCAAACATAAAGCCCATATTTTTTACATTGCTTGTATCAAAATTTTCTAATCCTTTTATTTCAGTTGCACTACTGCTTGAAAACATATAACTCATATTAGTAACTTTACTAGTATCAAAGCTACTTAAATCCAGAGAAGTTACTTTACTACCATTAAACATCATATACATACTGGTAACTTTGCTTGTATCAAAACTATTCAAATTAAGTGATGTTGCCTTATTATTATAAAACATTTGGCTCATATCGATAACATTGCTTGTATCAAAACTATCAAGCCCTTTTATTTCAGTAGCAGATGCATTTGAAAACATTTTATACATGCTAGTAATATTGTTTGTATTAAAATTGCTTACATCAATACTTGTTGATTTACTATCAGAAAACATATTAGACATTGATATAATAGGAAACTGATTAACAAAAGTACAAGGCACTTCTGTTATTGGTTCAGTACTATCTTTATCCGTTAATTGAACCCTCCATGTTTTGGAAGTTGAATTATAAGTATACGTATAAATTCCTTTTTCATATGTATCACCATTACTAGGTGTTCCATCATATATACAATACACAGGTTTAGGCCCACTATATTCTTGAATATCTACTTTACCAGAGAAGGATTTCTTCATATTAGAACTTTGATCATAGTCTTTATCATCAAATGTTACTGTTATATTGTATTCGTGAGTTATTCCTGCTTTTATTGAAATGTTATTCTTTATAAGTGCTGAAGTACTTGTATCTGATATTGGTACTGCTCTATAGATTTTATTGCATGTACCACTTTCAGTTTGATTTGAAGTTCCATATCCAGTGTAACTCTTACATTCTAAAGTAACATGTAATTCATAATTTTCTATTGTATTAATTAAGTCACTCCAGTTAAGTTGATATGTTACATCTCTTGTACCAATGTTTTCTACTGTAACTGTTTTAGATACTGAATCTCCTGGCATTGCATTACTAAGTGTTATCTC
>CAKONA010000032.1 GCA_934096785.1 uncultured Bacilli bacterium
AGATTGTGATGGAGTCATTCTTCTTTGATATTTTGTTGTTTCCTCTACTAACTCAAAATCTATCATTTGAAGTGCTCTTTTATAATAAGAAACTAGTTCATTTATTTTATTCATATAATCTTCCCATACATCAAAAACTTCAAGTTCATCTAATCTATCTCTATAAAAGAATCTTTCACGATGAGCTAAGAATTTACATAATTCATTTAATTCAGCACTATCATCACTTTTATCCATATTCAATATATCAATGCTTTCACATTCTAAAGCATCTTTACTCATTGTATCAAGTACATTTGCTCCAATATGATTTATCTCTTTTACTCCGCCAACACTAAGTAAATATGAGAACCATCCAAGTTTAGGAATCTCTATCATGTCAGCATCAAATTGATATAATACTCCACCTGCTACAGGAGTTATACATCTAATTTTAATATTATCATATAATGGTGTTCCATCAAATAATGTAGTTTTCCCTACATATTCTTCAAAAGAATCTTCTCCATACTTAACAAAATATTCATTAGGTACAACTATATTTAATTTATGTCCTTCTCTTTTACCATATCTCTTTGATACTTCACAAGCTAATTCAAATGCTTTCTCTTTATCACATGTAACCTCATATACAGCTTTTCTTTTTTCATTTTCTCTTACTATTTCCATTTTATTCACCCTTTCTTTTACTAAAAACTTTTATTAGTCATTCTTCTTTGATGTTTAACTGTTTCTTCTACTAACTCAAAATCAATTGCTTGAAGTGCTCTTTCATAATAAACAGCCAATCTCTCACTATCATCTTTAAAGTCATCACTATCCCAAAAAGCAAGTAACTTACACAATCTTTTAAATTCAGTATCTTCACTACTCTTATCTATTTGTGTTATATCAATTCCTTCCCACTTAGGAGCTACTTCGCTTATATTTTTTAACACTTGTAAAACTCCATAATTAGATTCCTTCTTCACTTCATCAGTACAAAGCGAATATAAAAACCAAGCTAAATAAGGAATAACATACATATCAGAATTAAATGTATACAAGTACTCATTTCTTATTTTATCTCCCTCTTCAACTTTATCAACATTACTATATAATTTAGTACCATCAAAACAAGTTTTAGTATCAATTATCTTCCATAAATCAAGTTCATCTCTTGCTCTTTCATAGCATCTTTTATGTTCCCTTTTACCAAACTTTCTTGCTATTTCCCAGGCAAGTCCAAACATCTCTTTAGAATCACTTACTATTTCATATGTATTCTTTTTAGTATCACTTTCCCTTACTATTTTCATAACAATCCCCCGAAATATGTTCTATATTATATAATATAAAGTTCATTTTTTCAAGAAAAATCTATTAAATATGAAAAAAAGATGTTAGAATATATAGACGAGGTGTAAAATGGAAAAATTAAAAAAAATACTTATAAAAGAATTATCTTCATCAAATGGAAGTGCTACACTTACACATGGAAACGTAATGGGAAACATTCATCCAATTAACGAATATATAAAATGGTTATCTTATGAACCAGAATTTGAAAAAGAAAGACTTGATGAATTAAATAATCACCTTGCTAAAGACTTATCACTTGAAGAATTAAAAGAATTACATAAATTACGTGTACACAAAGAGCTAGCAGAATTATTCAAATTATATGGTCAAAAAAGTATATCAAAAGAAAACTATTTAAGAATATATAACTTCATGCATGGAGAATCTATAGAAGAAATAATGTTAAGTAAACTGACTCTTGAAGAATTAAGAGATGCTAAAAAAGAATTAGAAGAATTAAAACAACATTCTAAAAATGAAATTGAGAAAAAAATAAAAGAAGAAAAAGAACCAACTACTTATAGTTCTCTTCCAATGAAAGATGCATATATTTTACACTGTTTATGTGACTTTAACTTTGATTTATCTTTAAGAAACTTAGATAAAGAAATTATGTCTCAAATACATAGAAACAATATAATTAGACAAAAAAGCATATATAATGCTAATAAATAAGGAGGAATTTATGGAAAATAAATTAATATATGGAACAATATGCAACTCAGTACCTAATATGAGTACAACACTTGATGAATGGATTCGTTTCTTAAGTTATGAAAGTCCTGAAGACTTAGAATTTCTAGAATCACTAGATAGCAAACCTATAACAAGTCTTACAAGTGATGAACTAGAAAAATATAAAAGTATCAAAGAAGAAAAAGAATTACTAGAATCATTCAAGAAATATAGAAGTCTAAAATGCACTATAGTAGAATACACAAAAGTTCAAGTAAAAATGAGAACATCTCTAGAAGACTATATGAAAAGTAAATTAACAACTGAAGAATTAAACGAAGCAAATAAAACATTAGATGAATTAAGAAATAAAACAAGTGAAGAAATTTCATTAATAATCGATAGCTTATCATCAAGATATAATAGTCTTTCTCTACTTGAAGCTTACATACTTTATAAAGCAAAAGAAATCAAATATAATAACGATACTGATGAAACAAATAGAAAAATCAAAGAAGAAAACTCAAGTAGAAATCAAAATCTAAGAAGAAGTATCATCAATGAATATGGCATAAAATAAAGGAGTAATAATGAGATTAACCGAAATCACAAAAGAAGAACTAGATGATAAAGGCATTCAAAAAATAGTATACGAAGGTATCACAAAAGATAATGAAAAAACTAAATATGGTTTAGTCTTTGGAAACAGTATGCTTATTAAAGAAAGAGTTCAAACAGCATATGAAGCATACAAAAATCATCAAATAGAAAAAGTAATATTCACAGGTGGAGCTAACGGAATAAGTAACCAAAACAACGATACATTAGAAGAAGCTATAAAAATGAAAAATCTAGCAATCAAATTAGGCATAAAAGAAGAAGATATAATCACAGAGTGCAAATCAAAAAACACCTTTGAAAACGTTGATAATTCACTAGCATTAATAAAAGAAAATATATCTGAAATAGCAATCATAACAAGTGAATTTCATTTAAAAAGATGCATGGCAATAATAAAATTAAAGTATCCAAATATTAAAGTTTTAATGATACCATCAAAAGATGGATTCTCAGATAGTGATAACTGGTTCTTATCAGATAATAGTTGGAACTCAGGAAGAAGTTTAGCAACCTATGAAGCTAACTTATTGATAAAATATGCAAAAGAAAATAAAATATACGATTTAGATATCAAAGACTTATCAAACGACAAAAACAAAGCATTTTAAAAGACCATTCATACGAATGATCTTTTTAATTAAGCTCTTCTTTTTAATTCCATAGGTTTTTCACTAGATAATGTATTTATAACACTTAAGCATTCATCAACCTGTCTATTTAATTCATTAATTGCTTTTATATTACTACATGCTCTTTTCTTCATTTCTTCAATGTAGTCACCTTCAGTTACAAAATAAGCGTTTCCTAAGCATTCCTTACCATAAGTAAGACTTCTAATAGTGTTATCTTCACATTCAATAGTATATAAATATCTAAATTCACTACTGCTAAACTCTTCTACTTTAGTTACTACTCCTCTTACATAATCTTTAGTATTAATTGAATCTCTTTTTAGAACTACAACTGGAGTTCCTTCACATATTTTCTCCATTTTTAACCTCCCAGTATTACTTATTATAGCATAACCATCCATTAAAAACTACAAAAATCAATTTTTTATTGACTAAGAGAACATAAAGTATTAATATAATACCCTACAAAGGAGTGGCTATGGAAAAAGAAAGAAAAGTTATAGAATACTACATGCTATGTAATAAACTTAAAAATGTTATTAGAACAGGATGGCTTTCGTGGAATGTTGAAAGAGAAAGACTTGAAAGTATCGCAGAACACATCTATGGAGTACAAATGCTAGCTATCGCAATGAAATCAGAATTCGAGTATGATTTAGATATGGAAAAAGTAATATTCATGTTAGCTGTTCATGAAATAGGAGAAACTGTAATCGGAGACATAACACAATTCCAATTATCAAAAGAAGAAAAAGCAAAACGTGAACGTGAAGCAGTACATAACATATTACAAGGTATATTAGATGGAAAAATCATAGAAGACTTATTCACAGAATTTGAAGAAAAGAAAACAAAAGAGGCATTCTTCGCATATCAATGTGATAAGCTAGAATGCGATCTACAAGCAAAAATTTATGATGAAGAACATTGTATAGACTTAAATAATCAAGAAGGTAACAAAGTAATGGAACATAAAACTGTTAAAAGACTACTTGACGAAGGAATGTCTTGGTCAGAAATGTGGTTAAGATTTGGACAAGAAACATATCCATATGATGATAACTTTAAGAAAGTTTCAGAATATGCTATTAATAACGAAATAACTACCAAAGTTTTAAAACCAAAACTAAATGAGGACTAATCCTCTTTTTTTATTCTTTTACGATTTTAAAATTTCTAATCATAAACCCTTTCTACATTATCAAATACTTTTATTCCAAAAATTCTTATTTCAGTGCCTATATCAAAACCATCATCAGTTATTCTATGAACTTTACTAACCTCATAAAGAATACTCTTATACTCTATAGTACCACCATCTTTAAGTTCTAATCTTACAGGTATTAACATAATTACAAATAACACACAAACAATAATTATTATTTTCTTTTTCGTACAATTCCTCCTAAACAAAAGAATCTACCCTTCTTTATAAGTAGATTCATATAAATCAGAATTGTCATCTTCTTCTTTTTCTTTAAATACTATTTCTGGTAAATCACTCTTAGATGAAAGTCCAAAATAATCTAAAAATTCATTAGTAGTCTTATACAAATTTGGTTTACCAATAGAATCTTCTTTACCACATATTTTAATGAAACCACGAGCAAGTAAACGTCTTACTATTTGACTACTATTTACTCCTCTTATTTCATCTACTTTAAGCCTAGTAATTGGCTCATTATAAGCTATAACAGCAAGTACCTCTAAAGCAGCATTAGATAGTCCACTACTCTTAGTATCAGTTACTAATCTTTCATAATATTCTCTATGTTCTTCTTTAGTAGTAAGTTTAAATCTATTTCCTAAATATGATATTCTAAGTCCTCTATCAGGTTTTTCATAATCCTTCTTAAGTTCAATAAATATTTCTTTTATTTCTTCCTTATCAACTTCAAGAATATTCTTAATTTCATCTACTGTGACTCCCTCATCACCTACTATAAATAATACTCCTTCTAATATTGCTTTTTTATTCACATCAATCAACTCTTTCTAAGTATATATCACTAAAATTATTATCTTGTTTAATATTAATCTCTCTATTTTTAGCCATCTCAAGTACTGATAAAAATGTAACAACAACATATGGCTTACTAAAGTCATCAAATAGTTCTATAAAATTTAACTTCTTATGAACCTTAAGAATATCTCTTATTTTAGCAGTTCTTTCCTTAACTGACAACTCTTTTCTAGTAATTTTAGTACTTTTAGGCTTGTTATACTCTTGTCTTTCAAGTAACTTTTGAAAAGCATCTAATAAATCAAAGATACCAACACTACCATCATTTTCTAACTTTTCACTAGAATATTGTTTAAGTGACTCAGGAGCCTTAGTATAATAGTTACTTCTATTTTCTTCAAGACTTCTAAATACCTCAGTACTTTCTTTATATTTTTTATATTCAACAAGTCTACGTTTTAATTCTTCTTCAGGATTCTCTTCTATAGTGTCATCTTCTTCATCTTTCTTATTAGGCACTAACTTCCTACTTTTCATTTCAATTAACTCTGCAGCCATAACCAAGTATTCACTAGCAATATCTAAATTCATATCAGTCATCTGTTCAATGTAATTTAAATACATTTGAGTTATTTCAGAAATCTCAATATCAAATATTTCCATCTTAGACTTCTTAATAAGATGAAGTAGTAAATCAAGTGGACCTTCAAAATCCCCTATTAATAAATTATCCATTATTTACATTCCCATTTCTTTAAATTTTCTTTTTTTATTATCATCGCTTTAGTAGCACCACTTTTATATAAAGGTATGAATCCTTCAGGTAAACTATTTAAACTTACACTATAGAATAGTCTATTATCCTTATAATCAGTCTTAATACCAATGCCACTTATTTTAGTATTTTCATTATCAAGCTCATCCCTATATTTCTTACTTGTAACAGTCTCTTCTTCAGGTAAAGTATATTCTTTAGTAATAGAATATGCTACTAACATATCATTTTCAAAATTATAGATGTTTTCATTTCTAAGTTTAATATTATCTTCATCTTCTCTTTCGTATGTACAAGTAATCTTATATTTTTTTTGTAATTCTTCTGTTGTATATTTAATTATTTTACCATACTTTGAATCTTGATAAACATCAGCATCTACATTTATTTTATATTGATTAACTTCACCAGATTCAACTTTATTTTCAGTATTGAATAACTCTTTATATGTTATTTCTTTATCATTATTATAAAATACTATATAATATCCAAGACTATCAGTAGAATCAATTTTTTTATCAGATACATAACTAAATATAATTTTATTTTGTTCACCAATTGTAAAGTTATAGAATCTAATACCACCAAGTTTCATAAATGAACTAGAGTCTCCAAGTCTAATATATCCATCAACTAAATTACCATTAGACTCATCACTTACAGGTTCATTCTTAATAATAGGAAGAACTGTTTGATTAAAGAACTCAGTTATATCATCAATAAAGAAAATACATCCAGCTATTATTAATAAGATAATAACAACTATTACATTACTAGTCTTACTCTTTTGCGTATTTACTTCAGTTTGAACGCTCATAGCATTAATACCTTCATTTTCTTGAGTTGGAGCAGTTTCATTCATATTATTAACAGTAGGTACACCTTCCATAGCAACACTTGTATCAAGTTTAACTTCTTCACGAATTCCATTATCCACAGGCGTAGACGTAACAACATTAGTATTTGGAGTCACTTGATTAGTAGTCTGTGCATTAACACCAACAGTTTGAGTAGCAGTATTAACATTATTAGTAGGATTAACCACATTATTAACTGGTACTTGCGTTTGAACTACATTATTAGTTGCAACTTGATTATTAACAGCATTACTAACAACATTTTGAGTATTAGGTGCAGAACCTACATTATTACCTTGAGTACCAACAACGTTATTAATGCTAGAAATATTATTTACAGTTCCTTGATTAGGTACTGCATTTCCATTTGTATTAGCAGCAACATTATTAGTTTGACTTACTGTATTACCACCACTAACTCCTTGATTATTAGTATTTGGATTCATAGTATCACCCTTATCCTTTATTTCCTAATAAAAATTATACCAAAAAATTACTAAAATGTCACAAAAAAAGAATAGATATCGCACTATTCTTAGATTAATCTCTTATTTTAAATATCAAAGTTACTACAAAAGCACAAACTATCGCTATACTAATACCTCCAGAAGAGTTAACAAGAACCCCTTTAAATAGTCCCATAAATCCACTTTCAAGGTACCCATCACTAGCTCCAGTTACAAGCAAATGGCCAAAATTCATAATTGGAATACTTGCTCCTCCCTTAAATATATTAAGAAGTTTATCATAAATACCAAATCCTGATAATACACACCCAACTATAACAAGAATCGTATTCATATGTCCAGGAGTAAACTTGGTTTTTTCAAGTACATACTGAGACACTGCACAAACAAAGCCGCAAAACAAGAATGAAAGTAAATAAGTCACTATAACACCTCCAAGCTAATCGCATGACTAACGCCAGGCATCTCAATCTTTTGATTTGAGCTTATCACTGAATGCATAGAACCAGTCCCAACAACTAATATTTTCTTATACTTTTTCATTTCCAAGATATAATCAAATAAAACAATTGGTAAACAAAGAGGACCACTTCCACCAGCGTAAACATTATCTTCACTATACACAATACTTCCTGAATCAATAACATTATCTAAAAGAACCTTATATTTCTTTTTATAATACTTTTTCATAATTTCCGTACCATAAATTCCAAGATCCCCAGTAAGTATCAAATCATAATAATTATAACTTCTACCAGTACCCTCTAAATGACTATGAATAACTTCAGCACAAGAAGGCGCCATCGCACTCCCCATATCATTAGCATCCTTATGATTAGTTTGAGTAACATAACCAAACGTACCACTTTCAACTTTTATATTACTAACTTCATTACTCAAAAGAACACTTATACTACCACTTAATGTACATGTATTAACACTTTTACGAAGTGCTCCATATTCAACTGGAAACCTAAACTGTTTCTCACTAACTAAATTATGTCCAGAAACAGTAACAATAGCACTCTCATTTTTATTATCAATTATATTAGCACCTATAATAATACCTTCTACAAAAGAAGCACAAGCACTATAAATAGTTACACTTGGTATTTTAAACTTACTAGACGCAAGACTACTCGCAAGACATTGATTTTGTAAATCTCCATTAATAAGTAAATCAATATCATCAGGAACTTTCTTATTCTTTAACATTACTCCTTTAATAGTAGTCTCTTGATACTTACTTTCAGCAAGTTCAATACTCTTTTCTTTATAATAATAGTCATCTAACACTTTATCAGAATTATCTCTTACGATAGGTTTATACTTATTAGATGCAAGAAGAGAATATTTTTCATTTATATATACATTATTAAAATAATATGTCATAATATCACACTCCTTACAAAGCCAAATATAATTCCAAATAAAACACCATATAAAATAATACTCCCAGTAAGTTTAAATATCGAAGAACCTATACCTTTTATAAATCCTTCACTCTTAGCATCCATTGCACTACTCGTCATAGTATTCGCAAATCCAGTAGCTGGCACTATAAGCCCACACTTAAATATACTAAGTACTTTATCAAAAACACCAAATCCAGTAAGAACTGAACCAATAAGTATAAACGTAGAAAATGTATAAAAACTAGCATCACTTATTGTAATATCAAACACTTTCAAATATAGTTCACTCATCATTTGAGCAATAATACCAATTACTCCACCACTTACAAATGCAATCATAACATTCTTAAATACATTTTCTTTAGGAATAACACTCTTAACTAATTTGTCATATTCATTATTATTCATATTGTCACCTATAATTAGTTTTACCAATTTATAACAAATAATACATTTATTGTTTTCATTATAAACTATTTTCTATTGTTTATCATTAATCTCTACTATTGAGATTTAACACATTATAATGTATTAAAAACGTGCATTTACTATGAAAATCAAGGAATAAATAGTAAAAAAGAACAATATAGTTAGTTAAAAAGTAAAATGCAACTTTTTGAAAAAATATGTAATTATAAGGCATAATGCAAGTTTATGCCTTGTTT
>CAKONA010000033.1 GCA_934096785.1 uncultured Bacilli bacterium
GATATGAATTTGTATCCTGGGGATGTTGTAGTTGTTTATACATCAGGTAAGAGTTGTAAGACTTGTGATGAGTTAAGTACTGGGTTTAAACTTGATAGTAAGAATGGATTTGCTGTTTTAACTAATAACAAAGGTAAGGTTGTTGATAAAGTTCAATATAAGAATTTACCTAATGGAATAGGTTATATTAAGGAAGACGGGAAGTTCTTACAAAATAATGCGATAAGTCCTGGATTTGAAAATAGTGTTGATGGAATAAAGAAATTTCAAAAAGAATACTTAAATGCTCCTAAGGATTTAATGATAAGTGAAGTCATGAATAATAATTATTCTTATTTAGAACAAAATGGTGGTAATTATTATGACTGGATAGAATTATATAATAACAGTGGTAAAACTATTAAATTAAGTGATTATTGTTTGACTACTAATGATAATACATTATGTTCTTATGAACTTCCTGATGTGGAACTTAAGAAGGGTGAATATTATATAGTTATGGCATCAGGGGATACTAATTTATCTAATAATAAATATAAACATGCATCATTTAAACTTGGAGATACTGAAGCAGTATATTTAACAAAAAAAGATGAAATAATTGATTCTATAATGGTAGCTAATGTACCTTTAGGGTATTCAATGGGAAGAAATGGTAATAGTATTCAATACTTTAGTAAACCAACTCCAGGTAAGAAGAATGGTAGTGGTAATGAAGCAATAAGTTATGTACCTAGTGCTGATGTTAAATCTGGGGTGTATGATTCTTCTAAGGAATATAAAGTGACTCTTACTGGTAGTGGTAAAATTTATTATACGTTAGATGGCTCAGAACCAACTACATCTTCTAAAGTATACAGTAGTCCTCTTACTATTAAGAAGACTACTGTTTTAAGAATTATGAGTAAAGAGTCTGGTAAAACTGAAAGTGAGTCAAGTACTTATTCATACATACTTGATACTAGTCATAAGATAAATGTTATGTCTCTTGTAATTGATAAGAAAAAGCTTAATAAAGTAAATAGTAATACTGGACTAAATAGTAAGGTTCAAGAAAGAGGTTACGTAGAATATTTTGATAAAGATGGAAGTGGATTTGGAATAAATGTTGGTCTCAAATTATTTGGTGGATCTACTAGAAGTTATAAGAAGAAAAGCTATGAGATAAAGTTTAAGAAGAAGTATGGGGATGCTAAACTTAAATATAAAGTATTTAAAAATGTAGATTCTAGTGTCTTTGATTCTCTTGTTCTTCGTACCGGTAGTCAAGATGAATTTGAATATAATGATCAAAGAACTGTTATAAAGGATGTAGTAGCAACGTCTTTGATGGGTAAATATACTGATGTTGATGTTCAAGATTATGTACCAATAGCGTTATATATTAATGGTGAATATTGGGGATTATACTTTATACGTGAAAAGGTTGATGAATCGTTTGTATCTAATCACTATAACGTTAATGCCACTAAGGAAGAGACAAGTATACTTAGAATAGATGGTGAAGTTAAGAGTGGTACTGATAAAGGGTATAACTCAATGATTAACTTTATAAATAATAATAGTCTTAGTAATAGTAAAAATTACGAAAAGATTAAAGAAAAAATAGATATACAAAGTTTTAGTGATTTCTGGATAGGTGAAATATATACAGCTAATTATGATATACTTAATACAAGATACTTTAGTAATAAAAACATTGATGGTGGTAAATGGAAATATATATTCTATGACATAGATTCAGGATTTTTTAGAACTAGTCAAAATACATTTAATGAATATACTAGTGCTTCTGGTATGGGGTCATGGAAGTTTCCAACTACACTTTTGAGAAATATGATGAAAAGTGATGAGTTTAAAAGCACTTTCTTAGAAAGATTATCTTATAATCTAAATAATACTTGGGCATATAAAAATGTTAATGCTAGAATAGATGAAGTGATTGAAGAAATCGGAAAAGATGAATTTAAAAGAAATGCTGAACGTTGGGGTAACTCATATAGTCATTGGGAAAAATCAATAGAATCAATGAAAAAATTTGCTAAAAATAGAAATTCATATGTAGTAAAGTATGCTAAAACATATTTTGGACTATCTAATAGTGAAGTAAAGAAATATTTTGGTGATGTAGAATGAAAGAATATAAATATAGACATGAATTAAAATTTAAGATATCTAATAGTGCAGCTGAAGTTCTTAAACAAAAGTTATCATTAATACTTGGTAAAGATAAGAATGCTTATTATAAGGATGGTTCATATTTAATAAAAAGTTTGTACTTTGATGATAGGAATTCAAGTTCATATTATGAAAAGATGGATGGAGTTTTATATCGTAAGAAATATAGAATTAGAATGTATAATGATGTAGATACTTTTATAAGACTTGAGAAGAAGATGAAACATAATAATTTTACAGCTAAAGAACAGATGTTGATTTCAAAAGATATATATAGTAAAATAATAGATGGTAAGGTAGATGAAATTGATGATCCTAGTGGGTTGTTACTTGAATTTATTACTAACTATAAGAATAAAGGACTCGTTCCAAGTGTTATAGTTGAGTATCATAGAACTGCTTTTACTTATCCAATAAGTGAAGTTAGAATAACATTTGATTCTAATATACAAAGTAGTCTATATAATTATGATTTATTTAATACTAGTTATCCTAGGTATAATGTTGATGAACCTGGTAAACAAGTATTAGAAGTAAAATTTAATGAAATATTACCTTTACATATTGCGAATATTCTAAATGATATACCTGCGTGTAGGGAAGCAGTTAGTAAGTTTGCGATATGTAGAAGTATTAAATAGGAGTTGGGTATGATATTAAGTATATTTAAAAAATCTTTTTTAGAACAATTTACAGGTAGTGTATCAAGTATTGATATGTTACTTTCTCTTGTAGTTGCGTTTCTTATAGGAATGTTTATAGTTTATGTATATAGAAAGACTTATACTGGTGTTGTGTATTCTAAGGCATTTTCATTATGTATAATAATGCTTTCTATGGTTACTGCGATGATTATTAGAACAATTAATTCAAATATTAGTCTTTCTTTAGGTATGGTTGGTGCTTTATCTATTGTAAGATTTAGAACTGCTGTTAAGGAACCAGTTGATACTGGATTTATGTTCTGGGGAATAGCTGCTGGTATTATGGCTGGTGCTGGACTTTATGTACCTGCGATGGTGGCAACACTTGCAATAGGTGTGTTATATTTCCTTAGTTACTTAATGGGATTCAAAACATCAAATAGATACCTATTAGTAATCAAATATAGAGCTAATGCTCATGAAGAAGTGCTTAGAAAACTTAAAACTATTAAGAAATTTAAAATAAGAAGTAAAGCTATATTTGGTAGTGAAGTAGAATTATCACTTGAAGTAGATATTAAAGAAAATAGTAAAGGTAGTATAGATACATCTATGGTTGATCAATTTAATGGAATAGATGGAGTAATAAATGCTAGTTTAATAGCATATCAAAATGATTTTGGAAGTTAGGAGTAATTATGACTAAGAGAAGGCTTAAAATTACACCTGTTTTAATGGCACTAAATGTATTAGTGCTTGTTCTTATTGTGTTATTTTATGGATTTAGGATGATTAAATATTATCTTAAAGAGAATGGTAGTAGTAATAAAGATACTACTAATTATTTAGTAGATAGTGTCTTAAAGAAACAAAGCTTTGTTGATTTGACTAAAGGACTTATATATGATGAAGAAAACAAAGAATATAGATATGTAGGAGAAGTAAATGATAACTATATAGAGTATTCTGGTATAACATATAGAATTATAGGAATAGATAAAGATAATAATGTTAGAATGGTTGCTGATAAGAGTGTAACTTTGATGTATTCTGGTCTTGAAAAAGGATATGATAACTCATATGTAAATAAATGGTTAAATAAAAATGAAGAGTTAAAATATAGTGGAGTATTTGAAAGTAATATTAATGAGAGTGTTAATTATCTTATGAATAGTTATATTTGTGAAGATGAAATAGATGATGTTAAGAATATAACGTGTAAAAAAAGCAACAACAATAATAAGATAGTCTTATTGTCTTTATATGATTACTATAAAGCTGGAGGTAAAAGTAGTTTTTTAAATAATAAAGAGACTTTCTATTTAGGAACTGTTAATAGTGAAAAACATAATTATTATATAACTAATGATGGAGAAGTTAGTATTAATGAGTTAAGTACTAAGGCATATGGTGTTAGACCTGTTATTAGTATTAATAGTGGAACTGTGTTAATAAGTGGTAAAGGTACAAAGGATGAACCATATAAAATATATAATAATGAACCTAGTACTTTAGAAGAAGCTAGTATTAATTCTTATGTTTGTTTTAGTGATCAAGTATTTAAGATTGTAGATAATTCTAGAAGTGCAACTAAGGTTGCATTAGATGGAACACTTAAAGATGTAAATGTTGCTTTTGGTGGTAAGGATAATGTGTATACTTCTAAGAAAGGGGTAGGTAGTTACCTAAATACTAAATATTTAAAGACTCTTGATAAGAATATGATGGTTAATGCCATATGGTATACTGGAAAACTTAGTCTTGATAACTTGGATTATGCAAGTGAAAGAGATATTTATGCGACTATGTATGTTGGTATGATGGGTCTTGCTGATTTATTCAATAATGAAGAAGTTAATACTTTGACATTGTCACGTGGTATTGAATCTGATCAAATAATTAATGTTATAAATAAAGAAGGAATGGTTTATGGAGACTTTATAGATAATAAATATAATGTAAGACCTGTATTATTCCTTAAGAAGAATTTAAAAATAACTGGTGGAAAAGGTACTAAGGATGATGCTTATACGTTAGGAGCGAGTGATGAAAAAGGAAAATAAAAAGGGAAATGTTGAAGAAAAAGAAAAATGTAGTAAATTTAGTATATTCTTAATAGTTGTAGACGTTATTGCTTTAATATGTTTCTTTGTTGTTTATGGACCTTTTTCGTTCTTTAGAGATTGGTTTATAACTACATCTATGACTACGATGACTCACAAGTATTTTGCTTATACTTTGTATAGTGAGGATATGATTAGTAAGACTCTTGATAATAATAAGATAATTGAGAGTGAGGATCCTACTGATACATCTAAGATAAACTTTAATCCTGATTTTAATAAAGATACATATGAATCTATATATGAGGAACAGGTTCTTAAGAGAGATGAGGGGAATGATGTTTATAAAGTAGTTGATATTAGTGGTAGTGGATGGAGTGGAAAGATGGTTGTTATCTATGATCCATCTCGTCTTAAACTAGTATTTTCAAGTAAATATGGTGGTAAAGGAGAATACTTATCAACAATGGCTAAAAATAATAATGCATTGGTTGCGATGAATGCATCTGGTGTGTATCACCCTAATCATCAAAATAGAGTTACTGGAACTACAATATTAAATGGTAAAGTTTATGCGACTGGTAAAGCTATTAATAAAGGTGGTGGCTTAATCGGATTTACTAAAGATAATGTACTTATGCTTACTAAGAAGAGTGCTAAAGAAGCTATTGCGGATGGAATGGATAGAGCTGTTGAGTTTGGACCATTCTTAGTAGTTAATGGAAAGAGTGCTGAATTTAAAGGTAATGGTGGCTGGGGTATAGCTAATAGAAGTGCGATTGGACAAAGACAAGATGGAATAGTATTATTGATGACCATTGATGGAAGAAGTTCTAAGTCAGTTGGTATTACAATGCCTGAGTTAGCTGAATTATTCCAAAAGTATAAAGCTTATAATGCTGCGAACCTTGATGGTGGTGGTAGTAGTGCTTTATATGCAGTAGTAAATGGTAAAGGTGGCCTTATAAATAATCCAGTAGGATACGGATACTCTGGAGAAAGATATTTACCAAATGCATGGATGGTACTTCCAGAAGATGGAGACAATATTACAAATTAGGAGGGAAAATGGAAATAGAATTTAAAAATCCTACAATATATATAGTTTGTGGGAAAGCAAGACATGGAAAGGATACTTTTTCTGCGTACTTAAAAGATGCGTATGAAAGTAATGGTAAAAAGGTAATAATAACTCAATTAGCTAAATACATAAAGTATTATGCTCGTGAAATGACAGGTTGGGACTTGAGTGATGAGACTAAACCACGTGAATTTTTACAACAACTTGGAACTAATGTTATAAGACAAAAACTTAAAAAAGATGATTTATTTATTAAACGTATGATAGATGACTTAGAAATATTTAGTTATTTCTATGATGCTATAATAATAAGTGATGTAAGATTTAAGAAAGAAATAAATGATTTAAAGAAAGTATATCCTAATATTAAGGTTATACATATAGTAAGACCTGATTTTGATAATGGACTTACTGAAGAACAAAAGAAGCATCCAACTGAAATTGATTTAGATGACTTTGATGGATTTGAAACTGAAGTAATAAATACAACTTTAGATAAACTTAAAGAAAGTGCTGAAAAATTATACATGGAAAATGAAGGGTAGGTATAAAAAAATATGGAAAGTATAAAAAGGGCTAATGTAGATGGGAAAAGAGTTATAGTTAGAGTTGACTTTAATGTACCAATTAAGGATGGAAAGATTACTGATGATACTAGGATTGTGTCAAGTTTAAAAACAATTAAATACTTGGTAAATCATAATGCTAAAGTTATATTGTTATCACATTTGGGTAGGGTTGCTTCTATGGAGGATAAGGAAACTAAGTCTTTAGAAATAGTGGCTAAGCACTTATCTACATTAATAGATAGTCCTATATACTTTGTACCTATTACTCGTGGTGACTTATTAACTGAGACTGTTATGAATATGAATGAAGGTGAAATTGTTTTAGTAGAAAACACTAGATTTGAAGATTATCCTCGTATGCTTGAGAGTTCTTGTGACGAAGGACTTTCTAAGTATTGGGCTAGTCTTGGAGATATATTCGTGTTTGATGCATTTGGTACTGCTCATAGGTGTCATGCATCAACATATGGTATTAGTAAGTTTCTTCCTTCATATTCAGGTTTCTTAGTTGATAATGAAATTGATATGTTAAATAGAGCTCTTCATCAAAGAAAGACTCTTGTTCTTGGTGGGGCTAAAGTAGATGACAAAATTGGCGTAATCGATAACTTAATAAATACTAGTGATGCGATATTATTTGGTGGAGCTATGTGTTTTACATTCCTTAAAGCTAAAGGTATTAGTGTAGGGGCTAGTATAGTTAATAATGATAGATTAGAGTATGCTAAAGCTTTATTAGATACTCATGGTGATAAGATAATGTTACCAATTGATGTTGTAACTCAAAATGGTGTTAAAGATATTGATGAAATGGAAAGTGAAGATATTGGATATGATATTGGGCCTAAAACAATAACAAAGTACACTGAAGAGTTAATAAATAGTAAATTAGTTTTATGGAATGGACCTCTTGGTATGTTTGAAGAAGAGGATTATGAAAATGGTACTAAAAAGATACTTAAATTCTTATATAATCAAAGTATACCTACTATACTTGCTGGTGGTGATATAATAAGTGCATCACATAAATTTGGGTTTGATTTTCATTATGTGTCTACAGGTGGAGGGTCAACTCTTGAATATTTAGAAGGTAGAAGATTTAAAACATTAGAGAGATTAAATGGTGAATCTAAGAAATAGGTGGTTTTTATGAAAAAAATAATTCTTAATCAAAAGAGTTATATGTTATATGATGATATGGTTAAATTTAAGAAAACATTTGATAAGATGAAGAGTGATGATTATGAATTTATAATATATCCTCCACTTTTATATTTATCTATGTTTAAGGATTGTAGTTATAAAGTTGGAACTCAAAATTTCTTTAGTTATAAGATGGGTTCTTTTACTGGAGAATTGAATCTTGAATCTCTTAAGAAGATTGGTATAGATTATACAATGGTTGGACACTTGGAGAGAAGAAAGATTATGTTTGAAAGTTATGCGATGGCTAAAGAGAAACTATTTAAATCACTTAGTTCTAGGTGCTATACTATACTTTGTGTAGGTGAAGTAAAGAAAGGTAGAAGACCATTTAATTATATAAAGAAGGAACTTAATTTCTATTTACGTAGTATTGATTCATCATTACTTAAATATTTAAGTATTGCTTATGAGCCAAGTTGGGCAATCGGAACAGGTGATGTACAAAGTACTAGTAAGATTGAGAATGTAATAAATGATATAAAACTTTATGTGTATAAAAGATATAAAGTGAATATTGAAGTATATTATGGTGGTAGTGTTAGTGAAGATAATATAAATGAGATATTTAATATATCAGATGGTATTGTTCTTGGTAAGGTTAGTACTGATGTAGATAAATTAAAAAATATACTTAAAAATATTGAGAAGACTAAAAAATAGTCTTTTTGTTTTGAAAAAAATTACGCCTTGGAGTAATAAAATAGTAAAAATGATAAAAAATTACGCTTTGGCGTAATAAATTTATTTAAATAAAATGTTCTTTTTGATTATTATAAGGTTTGTTAGAAATTTAGTTGTTAATTTTGTATTTTCTTTAAAATTGTGAAAGAAGTTAGAATTTATATACATATAAAATTAATATTGTGTGTAAAAATATGATACGCAATACTAAATGTAAAGTAATGGATTGTGACAAAAGAGTTGATTTTTAGACATAATAAGACTTATTACTCCGTAGATATTTGTATAATTGTGACGTACAATAAAGAAAAGGAGAAAAGAATGAAAATTAAAGTCTTAGTAGTAGATGATAATGAAGGGTTAGTAAGTTTAATATGTAAGTATTTCGATAATAGTGATGAAGTAGAAGTAATAGGAACATGTAAGAATGGAGAAGAAGCCATTAAGGTATTAAACTCTGATATAGATTTTGATTTAATGCTTTTAGATTTAGTTATGCCTGTTAGAGATGGAATGGGTGTGCTTGATTATTTGAAGAGAAATGGAATAAAGAAGAAAGTTATTGTTATGACTTCATATGGACAAGAAGATGCGATAAGAGATATAAGTGAATATGGTGTTAGGTACTATTGTATGAAGCCATTTAACTTTGATGATTTGAAAACTAAAATTATTCAAACATTTACTATTAAGAAGAGAAATGAAAGTATTCTTGAACTAGATAGTAGAGATTTACAGATACAAGTAACTAAGTTGTTGCATGCCTTAGGTATTCCATCTCATATTAAGGGTTATCAATTTATAAGAAGTGCAATACTTATGGTATATGATAATCCTGGATTCATAGGTGGTATTACTAAAGAGTTGTATCCAGACTTATCAGTAAAATTCAATACATCTATTCCTCGTGTTGAAAGGGCAATTAGACATGCGATAGAAGTATCATGG
>CAKONA010000034.1 GCA_934096785.1 uncultured Bacilli bacterium
AGTTCATACATAGTAACAGAGTCATTAGTCATATATGTATAATTTAAACATTTTTCTTTTTCACCAAGACTATTACAATAATCAAACGCATCTTTTCTAGAAACACTTATATTTTTAAAAGGTATGTCTTGTTTAATAATTTGTTTCATCTTTTTCTTTATTTCATTTACTACTGTTCTATCAACTTGTCTTTTCATAGTTATTTCTGTATATATAGATTTGTCAATAGAATGTTTAATTTGTACAGTAGCCTTATCTTCATATAATTCTTTAACTGCCATTAAATACACATATTGAAGTCCTTTTGTGTATATTTTTCTACCAGTTCTATCTGTTATAGTAATAAAGTTTATATACGCATCATCCATTATTTCGTAATCAGCATTCTCTGCATTACCATTTATTCTTAAAGCAATTATTTGTTCATTACCAAGTAATTTCAACACTTCTCTAACAGTAACACCTCTATTAAGAAACATTTCTTCTCCATTTTCAAATACTAATTTAATATTTTTTTTCATATAATCAACACCTTTATTATCTTTTTACATTAATATCATACCAAAAATTAATAATTTTGTGAATAATTATAAGTCTACTTTACTAAAATATTACTAGGAGGCAAAAATGCACATACCATTTATTATAGAAAGAAATGAAAATTATGAAAGAACTTATGATATTTATTCAAAACTTTTAACAAACAGAATTATTTTCCTAGAAGGAGAAATTAATGATACGACGTCTAATGCTATAGTTAGTGAACTTCTTTATTTAGATTCTATAAGTAATGAAGATATCTATATGTACATTAATTCACCTGGAGGGTCTATAACATCAGGATTCGCTATATACGACACAATGAACTATATTAAAAGTAATGTTATAACAGTAGGTCTAGGTATGTGTGCATCAATGGCCGCATTCATCCTTTCAAGTGGAAACAAAAGATGTGCTTTAAAAAACACTGAAATTATGATACATCAACCACTAGGCGGTATAGAAGGACAAGCAACAGAAATACAAATAGTCGCAGAAAGAATTACTAAGTTAAAGAACAAACTAAACACCATTCTTTCAAAGAACACAAAAAAACCTCTTTCAAAAATCAAAAAAGATGTAGAAAGAGATTACTATATGTCTTCATCTGAAGCTCTTAACTATGGTTTAATAGATAAAATTATTTAACCATCTCTTTTATTTTCCTAAACCTATGATTAATACCACTCTTTGTAATAGGTCTTTCAGTCTCACTACTTATAATTTCAGCAAGCTCAGCCATAGAACTTTCAGGATACTTCTCTTTATAGATACATATATCTTTAATTCTCTCATCAAGCAAATCAAAGTCATGTGCCTGTCTTAACTTACGAATTAATTCTAACTGTTCATTAGAAGTTGCAATTATCTTATCAACATTAGCTTGTTCACAATTATTAAGTCTATTAGTCATATTCTTATGATCTCTATATATTCTTATATCTTCATAGTAAAATAACGAATTAGTAGCATTTAACATCTTAATAAAGTCACTAATCTTTTCACTTTCCTTAATATATACCATATAACTACCATTACGTTTAAGTACCTTACTCTTAAAGTTTAACTCATTTAATAAATCATTTGCAAAGTTAGCAGTCTCTTCATGATATATAACAAATTCAGCATGATATCTACTTGTCTTTGGATCATTAATACTACCACATATCATAAATATACCACGTAAGTATGCCTGCCTATCTTTAATTTCATCAATTAAGTAACTAGAAGGTGTATACCTTCGCTTTCCATCACTAAGAATAGACAAATCATTAAGAATCATATCAATTTTCTCTTTAACAGTAAGCAAAACAAGTCTATTCTTCCTAAGAGAATTAACACCACTATTATCCATCTCAATATCAACATGATAAGTTTCCTTTATCAAACTATATATTCTTCGAGCTACACTAACATTCTCAGTAAATATTTCAAATCTATCATCAAATATTTTAGCTCCAATATTGAGTATCGCAGATAACTCACTCATATTTTCTGACTCACTATATTGTATATTAGCAATCTCATTTTTAATATTACTTGTGAATGACATAAAAACCACCTATAAAGATTATACCATATTAAAAGATTTCTATCTCTAGAAATCTTATTTTTTAGTAAAATCTACTAGTAAATCTAACACCTAATGCAGGGAATTTAACATAATTTCGTGGATTATAATAAGTGTATCCACTCCATCCCTTCATTATTCCAAAGTGAAGATGTGCTCCAGTTGAACAACTATCATAGCTTTCTCCTCCACCAACTGTTCCAATTACACTAGTTATCGTTACTATATCTCCTACTTTGACATTTATTGAATGTAAATGCATGTACACTGTTCTATATTTAACACCTTTTATTGTATGTTGAATATATACTTGATTTCCACCACAACGTGCCTTACGAACTATACTAGTTACACGTCCAGCAGCAGAAGCATAAACCTTAGTACCAGTAGGATTTCCACCTATATCTAACGCATTATGACTTGACCAATAATGTCTAGTTGGATGATAACGTCTACCAAACTCACTAGTAGGTCTTCCTTGAGTTAATGGTCTAGTAAACGCATCCGCATAAGGAACACCTAAACAAGCATCAATCTCCATAGTCTCTTTACAATTGTTCTTTTTATATGTAGCTTCAAAACCTTGAATCTCAATCTTACGTGCCTTAATCTTATCTTCAACAGTTTGTTGCTCATCATCAATATCATTCATATCCAAATCATACTTCTTTAAAGCACTCTCAAGTTTATCAATAGAAGATTCAGAATCTTTAATTTGCTTTGCTAATGTAGTTTGAAGTTTCTTATTTTCTTCAATCATACCATGCATTTCATCTATTAAACCATCATTATATTTACTTAACTGTTCAACAACAGAACTTCTATATATAAAATCAGTAAAAGATGTTGCTTGAAACACATATTCAAGATAAACATTATCTCCACCAGAAACTTGTAAAAATGAAAGTAAAGAATCTATTTCTTTTTGTTTATCACTAATACTTTGATTCAATTCTTCAATTTTAGTTTTAGATTCCTCTATTTGATTTTGATATTTAACAATATCTTCACTTAAACTTGAAGTTTCTTTATTAGCTGCATCTATCTTCTTTTGAGTTTCTTTTTCTTTCTGAATAAGAGCTGCCATATTGGCTTCATCTTTCTTAAGTTGATCCTTTAAAGATTTTAATGATTTCGCATCAACATTACTAATCAAGAAAAAAATACATATTACTACAAATACTATCTTACATACTTTTTTCATCATATCTTTAAGTATTTCCTTACTGCTCTATAGCTTCCGAATGCCCCTACAAGTATACCAACAACAAGTAACACTCCCATAACAAGATATATTACTTGAGATGGTTTAACTAATTTTATTATGGCCGTAAATAATTGTCCACCAAGTCTATCATATAAGTAATAGTATCCATAACAGCACATACCTATTGGTATTATAGAACCAATACAACCAAGTATTATTCCTTCAAAGAAGAATGGTTGTCTAATAAATGCATTACTAGCACCTACTAATCTTCTTATTTCTATTTCTCTTTTCCTTGATTGAATAGTTATTTTAATAGTATTACTTATTAATAATGCCGTTACTATTATTAAAGCAATTACTACAACATAAGTAATCTTCTTAACTATCGCAAATATCTTAACTAATTCTTCAACAGAACCTTCTCCATACTTAACAATATCAACATTATTCATTTCTTTTATCTCATTAGCAGTATCTCCAATAGTCGCTAAATCATTAACTTTAACAAGTATTGTATCTTGAAGTGGATTAGTCTCAGGTGTATATTGACTCATTATACTATCAAATACATCAGACTCCTTTTGCATCTCTTTTCTTACTGATTCTTTAGAATTAAATTTTACTTCAGTTACATTCAAAGTATTTTGAATTCTTGTCTGTAAAGCTTCAGCTTCCGCCTCAGTAGTCGTTCTATCTAAGAATACAACTATTGTCATATCTTTCTCTATTTGTTTAGTAAAGTTATTAACATTATATGAAAGAAGTATACTAAATCCAACTAAAATTAATGTTATTGTTATACAAGAGATACTAGCAAGTGATAATGAAAAGTTACGAAATACACCTTTAAATGACTCTTGTATATTACTTTTTAATATTCTAAATGCCTTCACTCTTATATTTTCCTTTCTGACTATCTTTAGCTACTAGTCCTTTATCTACTACAATTACTCTCTTTTTCATTCTATTTACTATATCTTTATCGTGAGTAGCCATTATAATAGTTGTTCCTAAATCTTTATTGATTCCATCTATTACTTTCATAATTTCAATTGATGTTTCAGGGTCCAAGTTACCAGTAGGTTCATCACATATTAATACTTTAGGTTCATTTACTATTGCTCTTGCTATTGATACTCTTTGTTGCTCACCACCAGATAACTCATCAGGATAACTTCTAAGTTTATCTTTAAGTCCAACTTGTTCTATAGCCTTTATTGTTCTTTTTCTAACTTCACTTTCCTTAAGACCATATACTTCTAATGCAAATGCTACATTTTCATATACAGTTAATTTAGGTAACAATTTATAATCTTGAAACACTATTCCAAGTTTACGTCTTAGTTTATAAACATTTCCATTTCTAAGTTTTGATACATTAACACCACCTACATACACTTCTCCTCTAGTAGGTTTTTCTTGTCTATATAATAATTTAATAAGTGTACTTTTACCACTACCAGATGTTCCTATAACAAAAACAAACTCACCTTTAGATATCTCTAAATTAACATCACATAATGCAGTAACACCATTAGGATATCTCTTATATACATTTTTAAGTTCTATTAATTGCATATAACCTCCATACATATTATATAATGAATATCTTATTATTTCATTAACACTTTTTACCATTTGAACTATATTAAAGAATATACTCCAAAATAATTATAGCATTTTTAAAGGTATTTTTCTATCCTTCAAGATTTATTTCACTTTAAAATGTAAACAAAAAGCAATACAAAGATTGCTATAATTTAAGATATTCTTCTAAGAACTCCTGTATTTCTCCATCAAGTACCTTATCAACATTAGATGTTTCATAGTTAGTTCTAGTATCTTTAACAAGAGTATATGGACACATTACATAACTTCTAACAGCACTACCAAAGTTAACATCCATCACATCTCCTTTAAGGTCTTTTATTTTATCATTGAATTCTTTTTGATTAAGAATATATAATTTATTCTTCAACATTTCAAGTGCAATTTCTTTATTTCTTATTTGACTTCTTTCCATTTGAGATGATGTTACTATACCAGTAGGTATATGAGTAATACGAACAGCTGAATCAGTAGTATTTACTCCTTGACCACCACATCCACTAGAACGATAAACATCTATTCTAAGATCACTCTCTTTTATTTCAACATCCATTTTCTTATTTATTTCAGGTGTCACTAAAACAGATGCAAAAGATGTATGACGACGACTATTACTATCAAATGGACTAATCCTAACAAGCCTATGTACTCCAGTTTCTCCCTTTAAATATCCAAAAGCATAATAACCTTTAACAAGTAATGTACATCCTTTAATTCCAACTTCTTCACCATCTTGTTTGCTTATAATTTCATATTTATAATCATTTTTATCAAAATACCTAGTGTACATTCTAAGTAACATATTAGCCCAATCATTACTTTCAGTACCACCAGCTCCACTATGTATTTCAACATAAGCATTGTTAGAATCAAATTCACCACTAAGTAAAGCATATAACTTTAGTTTCTCAATAGACTTATCAATATCACTTATTTCATCAACTACACCTTTAATGTCCTCATCACTTAGTTCTAACTCTAACATCTCCATCAAAGTATTAACAGAGCTATATAAATTGTTATATTTATTACATACATCTTTAAGTCCCTTAAGTTCACTAAGAACACTTTTAGCATTCTCCATATCAGACCAAAAAGAAGTATCTGATGAAATACTTTTTAATTCCTCAATTCTCTTATTCTTAATATCTATTTCTAACTTTACACTTATATCATTAAGAATAGACAAATAATTATTAAGTTTTTCTTTAATTTCTCTTATATCCATACACAAATTATATCATTTAGGTATATATTTTTATCTTTTATTAAATATTCTACCTAATACTTTACACTTTTCCTTCCTTTTAGGCATCATATATTTTTCTTCTAAAGCTTCAACTATTTCATCTACTTCTTCAGTAGTATGACTTAGTCTTCTAAAATCAACTATGGCATTCTTTCCTTCACTATCAAAATAAATGTACCCATCCTCACTATCTACACCAAGTTTACTTCTACATCTTCTTTCTTCTTCACTTATCAATGTTTGAAATAATCCACTAGGTATATAAAAGTATAATGGTTTACCATCAATTCTTCTTACTAGGTATACCCCATACTCTTTCTCATATTTATATCCATATTTTATAGTGTTATCCACAATATCACCCACCTTGTCTTGTATTATATACTAATATTTTCAAAATAACAAGTGTGAACCAATTTAAAACATTATTGTAAGTGTGAAACTTTTTTAACGTATTTTACACAAAAAGTTTCACACTATATTATTAATTCTTTATTTCACTCATTATATATTTTATATCTAGAATAGCCTTATCAACATTAAAACTACCATTCCCTACTGGATAATAAACAGAATAAACCTTATATTCATTATTTTTAATTTTTAGAATAAACATCTTACGTCTACATTCAGATACAGATATTTTAGTGCCTAATACTATAGAACTAACTTGATTACCAAATAGTATTATTACTTTAGGCTTAACAATTTCAAACTCTCTATAAAGTAACTTTAAATATTCAAGATACACTTCATCCTTTAAACTTCTAGCATCATCTTGAGTACATTTACCTAAATTAGTTATAAAGTATTTATGTTTTTTAACATTATCATATACCATATCAGCAAATTCATATGTCCACTCTTTCCCTTTAATTTTCCTTATTTCAGCATACACATCTTCATCTAAAAGCCCAAGTTTATAAAATAGTGTCCATATATTTTTAGTACCTATCCAAGGTGCCTTAAAACCTTTCCATGTCTTTAAAGATGCTATATTTCTACCAGTTGGATTCATAAATACAAAGCATATATCAGGATTATTAGTGCATCCTCCATTATAAATAGAGTCTAGTTTCCTAGACCCATACTTTATCTGTAACTTATCATATTTCTTATTAAGTTCTTCTAACATCTTATTCCCATAACTTATCTAGATATTCTCCACTTTCTACTAAAGAATTAATTCCATTTACTAAAGCTTCCTTATCCTCCTTATAAGTTACTCCCATCCATTTAGCACTTGTCTTAAGAGCCTTAAAAGTAATATTGCCTTTCTTTATATTATCACATACTACATCAGGTATTAAATATTCACATTTTAACAAGTTATCAACATTATTTTTATAAAATTCATCAAAATCATTCTCTAATAATTCAAAAATTTTAGGAGTAAACATAAACATATTCATAGATACAAGTGTTTCATCACTAACTTCAAACTGTTTTCTTCCATCAAGTGGAGTTGCAACTATCTTACTATCTTTTTCTTCAACACTGCTTTCCACTAAGTTAGTTACATACCCATCTTTTATCTCACATACTCCTCTTTTAACTGAACCATTCTCAGTAAGAGTATTACTTACTAAATAACCAACCATACCAAATTCATTTGAATCTTTCTTTTCTTTAAGATATTTACTTGCCACTCTAAATGCATCTCTTCCATAAAAATCATCTGAATTTAACACTAAGAAATTATCTTTAACTGCATCTTTACAACAAAGTATCGCATGAGCAGTTCCAAGTGGTTTAACTCTATCTTTAGGAAGCTCAAAAGGTACATTATCATTCTTCTGAAACACATATTCAACCTTAATTTTATCTTCTATTCTGCTTCCTATAGTTTCTTTAAATATTTCATAGTTTTCTTCTTTGATAATAAATATTACTTTATCAAATCCATATCTTATCGCATCATAAATAGAATAATCTATTATAAATTCTCCATTCTTATGAACAGGTTCAATTTGTTTTAAACCACCAAATCTACTACCCATACCAGCAGCCATAATTACTAATTCCATACTTTTTTCCTCCTAAAATTCTTTTTTATTATTTATTTTATAGTTATTATTCCAGTATCTCCATTTATTTCAACATATTTAGCATTTTTAAGTCTTTCAAAGTCTTCATCAGAGAGTCTTGTTACACATGGTATCTCTTGCTCTCTTGCTATAATAGCTGCATGACATAACAAACTACCCTTCTTAGTTATAAGTCCACTAACTTTCTCTAATATTTTAATCCATCTAACATCAGTCTTTTTCGCTAGAAGAATACTTCCTTTTTCTATTTCTCTATTATCATTATAGTCACTTATATATATAATCTTAC
The DNA here is from genome assembly GCA_934096785.1 of uncultured Bacilli bacterium. The sequence continues at coordinate 8,515 of CAKONA010000034.1, forward strand.
CTTCACATTTACCAGGTGACACAGGAAGACCAGCAACACTTTTATCATTACAAACATCACTAACACTAGCTTTAACATTTAATTTTTTAGTGATGCTTCTAAACTGTAACATAACAAGTTCACTATCTATAATACACCATTCTAAATCACATATATATCCAATCTTTCTTTGTATATCAATAAAAACCTTACCAATATCAAGACCATCTAATTTTATTCTAGAGCCTTCTTTATAATTTACACTAACACTATTTTCTTCTCCAGAAACTAGCTTTTCTCCTACTCCTTCAACATACTCATATATTCCTTCATTTTCACGAGTACCAAACCAAACACCTGACTTTGTAACTTCCTTATATTCATTAATTACAACAGCCATATTTCCACCTTTTAAATTATTTTTTCTTAAGTACTCTTTTACTCTCTCACTATTCGAAGAAGCAACTACTTTGTTAATACTATCAAGCAATCCATCATATGAAACATCTAAGTAACTCTCAAACATCCCAGCAAATGAATATTCGTCCCCATCTTCCACACCATTAGAACTTCTAACAGAATATTTTTTATTCTTATCAAGTATTTCTAAGTCTTTACTTTCAACATTTACTTTAGTTAAAACTACATATGTAAGTGGAATCTTAAACCCTAATGCATACAAACACGTAAGTCCATATCCCTTACCACCTATTAATAAAACTAACTTATTTTTAGGATACACACGATATAGTATTTCTAACTCATCTATATTAAGAATTTTCTTTTCTCTTAGTTTATCAAAATAATACATATATCCTTCACTATAAGGA
>CAKONA010000035.1 GCA_934096785.1 uncultured Bacilli bacterium
GAATTATTGGATTTAAGAATATGACTCAACATGCTGGTGCAACTACACTTATATATATGATTAGAAAGATGTTAGCTGGTGTACGTGATGTTGCTGCGATTGAGGTTAACAAGGTAGACTTCTTATATTTCAATGATAAGGAGATGGTAAGTACCATATCATCAGATTTGCCAAAAGAGTTAATGAAAAAACAAATGTGTGATGTAGTACTAGTAGATTTAAATGATTATGATGATGTATCTATATGTAGTCAAGTATACTATTTAATTGAACCATCTACTATAATGATAAATAAAATGCTTAGAAAGAATAGAGGTGCTCTAGAAGCACTTAAGAATGAGAAAGTTGTTCTTAATAAATGTGTTTTAAATGCAGAAGATGTAGCTACATTTGAGTACGAAACTAAACTAAAAGTATTTGCGACTATACCTCCTTGTGATGATAGACAAGAGAAGATAGAAGCAATAAATAAATTTATTAGTAAAATGGGATTATAAGAAAAATACTAAAAAAAAGCTATAAAAAGTTGACAAAAATATAAAAATTATGTAGAATTTATGTATAGAGAAGGAGATAATTGGTATGTTAAATTTAATTAATGTGTTAGATACTATCGGTAACGGTGCTGACTTATGTTCACAATTAAAACCAATTTTAAGAATTGTAGGTATAGGCGTATTTATTATTAAAGTAGTAGTTCCAATTATGTTAATCATTGTTGGTATGTTAGATATGGCTAAGGCTGTAACTGAAAAAGATGAAAATAAGATTAAATCTGCTCAACAAGCTTTATTAAAAAAAGCTATAGCTGCAGTACTTGTATTCTTAATTGTAACTATAGTTGGAGTTCTTATGAACTTAATAGGAGCATCTGAATACAGAGAATGCATGAGTTGTATAACTGACCCATGGAGTTGTAATGTTTCATCAAGTGGAAACACTGGTAAGAAATAATTAACACAAATGATTGAAGAGGAATGCTCTTCTTTTTCTATGGATTGAAAAATGATAATAATAATGATATAATTAATTAGAGGGAATTAGTATGAAAAGGTTAAATAAAATTGATTTAAAAAATATTAAAAATATTGATATTAAAAAAATTTATAAAAATATAGTTAAAGGTATAAAGAAGTATGCTTCTACTAATATATTGTTTTTATCATATATGGTTATTTCTCTATTAATAGGTTTTATTCTTAGAATAACTACGGTTGGTACTCCAATATATTTTAAAGCATTTTTATCAGACTTTATGGTTGCGTTATTTATAGGTGCTTTTGGTTATTTATTTAAACCTAAGTATCAATTTAGTTATTTCTTTGTATGGGTAATATTCTTTTCTATACTTGCGATAGGAGATACTATATATTATCAATTCTATCAATCATTTTTATCTGTAAATTTAATATCAACTGCGTCTATGTTAGGGGCTGTAGATGATTCTTTATATGATAAGTTACATGTATCACAATTCTTATATTTAGTTTTTCCAGTTATATTTGTGTTAATACATAGATTTCTTAGTAAGAAGAACTATTACTTTGAGGTTGAAAAGACTGAAAAAGGAAAGAAGAATTTTATTTATTCTATAGCTACTGCTGGTGTAATTGTATGTTCTTTATTATTTACATTAACTGGTACTGATACTAGTAGACTTATTAAGCAATGGAATAGAGAATGGCTTGTTCAAAAGTTTGGTTTATATACATATACAATTAATGATTTAATACAAAGTATACAACCTCATTTAAATACATTATTTGGTTATGATGAGGCTGCTCGTAAGTTTAGAAATTTCTATGCATGTAAGGCAGAAGAGAAGACTAGTTCTAATAAATATACTAATGCATTTAAGGGTAAGAATGTTATATTTATACATTCTGAGAGTATGCAAAACTTCTTAATTAATTTAAAGATTAATGGTGAAGAGGTTACACCTAATTTAAATAAGATTATAAAAGAAGGTATTTATTTTGATAGATTTTATCCTCAAATAAGTGTTGGTACTAGTTCTGATACTGAGTTTACACTTAATACTGGACTTATGCCTTCTAGTAGCGGAACTGTGTTTGTAAACTATTATAATAGAACTTATTATTCACTTCCTAAATATTTTAAGGAGATGGGTTATTATACATTTAGTGCTCATGCTAATGCTGCTGATTATTGGAATCGTAAAACTATGCATAAGACGCTTGGATATGATGACTTTTATGCTAAGGATAGTTATGTAGTTCCTGATGATACAAGTGATCCTAATTGGGTTGGACTAGGACTTTCTGATAAGTCATTCTTTAATCAATTAATACCAATATTAAAAAATATAAAAGAAAATCATAAGAATTTCTATGGTACAGTTATTAGTCTTTCTAACCATTCACCATTTAATGATGTTACTAAGTATGATCCATTTGATATTACAATGAAATATACTTATACTGATGAAATTGGTGAGAAGAAGGATGGTGTAGCACCATATCTTACTGATACATCAATGGGTAATTATATTAGAAGTGCTCATTATGCTGATGCTGCTTTAGGAGAATTCTTCCAATTATTAAAAGATAATGATTTACTTGAAAATACAGTTGTAATTCTATATGGTGATCATGAAGCAAGACTTGCTAAGAAACAATTTGATATATTATATAATTATGATCCTGTTACTCAAGACATTAAGAGTAGTGATGATCCAACTTATGTTTCTTTAGATAATTATAATTATGATTTACTTAAAAATACACCATTAATTATGTGGAATGTTGATAAGAAATATAGAAGAACTGTAAGTAATGCAATGGGTATGTATGATATACTTCCTACTCTTGCTAATATGTTTGGATTTAAAGATAAATATGGACTTGGACATGATATATTTAGTAATAATGAGAAGATTGTAGTGTTCCCTAATGGTAATGTGCTTACTGATAAAGTATATTATAGTAATTTAAATGATGAATATGTTACATTAAGTGATGAACCAATAGATAGTGATTACATAAGTAGAATAAAAGAACATGCTAATAAAATATTAGATGTATCTAATGGAATAGTACTTCATGATTTAATTAAGAATGAAGGAGATAAGATAGGAGCTTGTGAGAATGAACAAAAAAAGTGATAGAAAAGTAATATTGCTTTTTGTAGTAGTAGGTATAATATTACTAGTATTTCTTGTATATAGAGTTAATAAGGATTTTTTAAGTAAAGGTAACAGTAAGAAACAAATTGATTCTATAGACTTCTATGGATATACATTAACTAAGAGTGACACTGATTACTTTAAAAGTACATTTAAAGAATTAAGCAAAATATTAAATGAAAAACCTGTTGATATGAAAGAATATGCTAAAAGTATATCTAAATTATTTATAACAGATGTGTATAGTTTGGATAGTAAACTTACTAGTACTGATATAGGTGGACTTGAATTTCTTCATAAAGATTTAAGAGATAACTTTAAAGAGAATATGGGAGCTACTTTGTATAAAGGCATTGAAAGTAATATTGATGGTAAGAGAAAGCAAGAACTTCCAATGGTTAAAGAGGTTAATATTACTGATGTATTTGAGACAAAGTATACTTACAATAAGAGTGAATATCCTGCTTATTTGGTAACTGCTAATTGGACTTATGAGAAGGATTTAGGTTATCAAACAAGTACTAAGTTAACAATTATTAATGATAAAGATATACTTTATATCGTAAAAGGAAATTAGGACTAGAAATAGTCTTTTTCTATTATAAAATAAAATACATAGATTATTGGTCCATGTATTTTTCTTTGTATAGTTCAAATGCTTTTTGATGGTAAGGTAGTGGGAACTCTAGTTTGTCAATATCGATGTAGTCATATTTTAGTTCATGTTCTTTGTTTGTGATGTCGTCTATGTCTATTATAAAGAAGTTTGCTAGTGAATTCATTGGGTACTTATCTTCTGCTAACCAGTAGCAGTCAATTGTTATGAATCCTTTTATGTTTTTAATTGTTATTCCTATTTCTTCCATAAATTCTCTTTTTAATGCTTCTTCTTTTGCTTTTCCTTCTTCAACTCCACCACCTATAAAAGTGTATTTTCCTGTTCTTGGGTCAATGCCTATTAGAAGTTTTCCATTTTTTTCTGATATTCCAAATGATGTTTCTCTAAAAATATATTTGGTATTTTTGCTTTTAATACCATGTGTTATCTTTTCCATAAATTTTTTCTTTAATAATTATAGCATAATGTGTAGCAATTAGTTTTAAAAATTGGTATAATTTATTTAAGTTAGAGGAGGAAAATTATGGATAAAAAGAATAAACCTTTAGTAATAGGAGTTGCACTTATAGTACTTTGTGTTATAACGCTTGGTGTAATAATGTATTTAAGAGGTAGTAAGAGCAGTGAACTTAAGACATCTAGTGATGTTAAAAGAATGATTAATAGTATTTATAGGGAACTTGGAGATACTTTACCGACACTTGGATATCAAGATATAAATAGTTCTACTGAAGCATGGAAAAGTTATACTGGTCTAAGTGACAGTAGTAATGTTGACTTTGTTGTTATTAGTGAACCTATGATGAATGCTCAAGCATATAGTTTAGTTGTTTTAAAGGTTAAGGATAAAAGCAACATTGAAAGCATGAAACAAGAAATGTATGATAATATAGATATGGCTAAGTGGATATGTGTTAGTGCTGAAAAGATGTATATTACAAATAATGATGATCTTATTTTTATGGTAATGGGGTTAGATGATTGGGCTTCACCTGTATATAATAGTTTTAAAAAATATGTTAATAATAATATAGGCAAAGAATTAGTTAAGACGAATAGGGGTAATATAGATTTACCTTTAGAAATGCCTGATGCGAAGCCTGTAATGTAAGATTTGCTCCTTAATTGGGGCTTTTTAATAAGGAGGGAAGGGACGGATGGTTTTTGCTAGTATAACATTTATATATTACTTTTTACCTTTGTTTTTGATTGTGTATTTTGTTGTTCCTAAGAAATATAAGAATATTGTTTTATTATTGTTTAGTTTTATATTTTATTTCTATGGAGAACCTAAGTATATTCTTTTGATGCTTATAGAAGTCTTATTTGCATACTTTATGACAAGAAGTTTAGAAGAGAATAAGAGTAAGTCTTTACTTGTGATAATGTTGTCTTTTCATTTACTTCTTTTATGTATCTTTAAATATTTTAACTTTATATTAGAGAATGTTAATAGTTTGATTGGTGGAAATATTAGTTTACTAAATATTGTTCTTCCGATTGGAATAAGTTTTTATACATTTCAGATAATTAGTTATGAGATTGATGTTTATAATGGTAAAGTTAAAGCATCGAATAGTTTGATAGACTTTATGACTTATGTATTTTTGTTTCCTCAATTAATTGCTGGACCTATTGTTAGATATGAAAGTATTAGAGATGAATTAAAGGAAAGAAGTGTTAACTCTGATGAATTTAGTTATGGATGTAAAAGATTTATAATTGGTTTATTTAAAAAGGTTGTTATAGCTAATAATATTGGGGAACTAGCTAGTGTGTTAAATGGTAGTAGTGAAGTGTCAATTTTACTTTATTGGATGCTTGGTATTAGTTATATGCTACAGATATATTTTGATTTTTCTGGGTATAGTGATATAGCTATTGGAATTGGTAGAATGATTGGATTTAAGTTCCCTGAAAATTTTGATTATCCCTATATGAAAGACAGTGTAACTAATTTTTGGAGATATTGGCATATGACACTTGGTAGTTGGTTTAGAGATTATGTATATATTCCGCTTGGTGGGAATAGAGTAAGTGTTATTAAACATATTAGAAATATACTTGTTGTTTGGTTACTTACAGGTTTATGGCATGGAGCTAGTTGGAACTTTATAATATGGGGATTATATTTTGGTGTAATTCTTATAATTGAAAAATATTTTCTTAGTAAATTTTTAGATAGACTTCCTAAAGTAGTTAGAGTGATTTATACTAATTTTATTGTTATGATAAGTTTTATTATTTTTTCAAGTGATAACTTGAGTAGTGCTGTTACTGTTATTCATGGTATGTTTAGTTTTGGAAGATTGAGTCTTTATAATAGCTTTATTCTTTATTATGTTAGAAGTTATGGATTAATAATTGTGATGGGGATTTTATTTAGTACATCAATTTTAAAGAATATTAATGAAATACTTAGAAAGAATAAATTTATGAATGGTATTATAAATATAATTGAAGTTTTAGTTTTGTTTGCTATTCTTGTTATTGTGACATCTATGCTTATTGATAGTAGTTATAATCCATTCTTGTATTTTAGATTTTAAGGAGGATAATGTGAATAATAAATGTAGAGATGTAGTAGTAAGCATTATGTTTATTTTATTTATTTGTATATTCTTCATTATTAATATTTTTAAGAGTGATGAAGAAGTGTCTATAAGTGAAAGAAGAAAACTTACGTTGATGCCTAGTTTTACTTTTAAGAGTATGTTTGATGGAAGTTATTTTGATGAATTTGATAAGTATGCGAGTGATCAATTTATATTTAGAGATAACTTTAGAACTTTAAAAGCTAAGATGGATATTAGTGTTAAAGGGAACTATCATAACTTGTATCTTGAAGATGATAATTTAATAGAGATGGAGTATCCTTTAAACATGGATTCAGTTGATAACTTGATAAGTAAGATTAATGATATAAGGAATACTTATTTGAGTGAAAGTAATGTTTATTATTCTATAATACCTGATAAGAATTACTTTGTGAATGATGAGAATCTTAGGATTGATTATGATTACTTAGAAAACTATATGTATGATAAATTATATATGAGGTATATAGGTATTTTTGATACATTGAAGCTAGATGATTATTATAAAACTGATAGTCACTTTATGATTGGTAGGATAGATGAGGTTGCTTCTAGGTTGTTAAGTGGTATGAATAATGATTTTCATAAGAATTATACTATAGATAAGGTAAGTGACTTTAGTGGTGTTTATAAGGCAAGGGTGCCTATTAGTTCTAGTGATGATGAAATTGATGTTATATGGAATGATGATATACGTAATAGTTTGGTTTATGATTTTGAAAAGAATAGTTATATTCCATTTTATGATATGAGTAAACTTAAAAGCAGTGATAAGTATGAAATGTATTTAGGTGGAAGTAGTCCACTTGTTAAGATATATAACGAGAGTGCTAGTAGTGATAAAGAACTAATTATGTTTAGAGATAGTTTTGGTAGTAGTTTGGCTCCATTATTGGTTTCTTCTTATAAGACTATTACTTTAGTTGATACTAGATATATAGATTCTTCTTTGTTTGGAAATTATATTGATTTTAATAATAAAGATGTACTGTTTATTTATAATGTCTCTGTTATAAATAATAGTTATAGTTTAAAATAAAATAATTTACTTTGGAAGTAAACTATGGTATATTAATGTTAGTGAAGCGTTTAACCCCCTGAGTTGGGCGTCATCACAAATAATGGATTAGTCTAACTTAGGTAATTGGTTAGGCTCTTTTTATTATTATCACAAGAATGATAATTACTATGAGTCTTATGATTTCCACTAAAGACCTAATTAAAGTTTCTTTATCGTTTTTCATAAAAACATCATCTCCTTTACAAAATTTTAAAAAAATAAATATAAAAGATGACGTCCTAAACGCTTCGATATGTAATCTATCACATATAAAATATGTTGTCAAATTACCTAAAAATGGAGAAAATTCAATTATAAATGTGGTTTGATTAGTGATTATTTAATTTTAGAAGTAGTACTTGATTTAATAATTTAATTATGTTGTAGTTCTTAGAATCAAAAGTGATTTTTGAAATAAAAAAGTAAAATTTTAAAAAAATAAAAAAGAAGTGTTTTTGTGATTTATGTCTTATTATAATAATAGGGAGGTTTATTATAAATTAATGGAAATATTGTTGATAATTTGATATACTTGTTTTAGTACTTGGGAAGTGAGGCTGTATTATGATAAAGGGAAAACCATTTGTTAAGTGGGCTGGAGGAAAAAGACAAATTATAGATAAATTAAAAAGACATGTACCAGAAGATTTTGATACATATTATGAACCATTTATAGGTGGAGGAGCTTTATTATTTGAATTGTCTCCTAAAAAGGCCGTGATAAATGATTCTAATGCTGAATTAATGAATGTTTATAATTGTTTATGTAGTGAAGAGAAATTTAAGAAAATGTGTAGTGTATTAAATCATTATGAGAAAGAACATTCTGAAGAGTTTTATTATGAAATTAGAAATAAAGATAGAAGCATTGCTTCTTACAATAGATTATCTGATTATACTAAGGCAGCTAGAACTATTTATTTAAATAAAGCATGTTTTAATGGGTTATATAGAGTTAACAGTAAAAATCAATTTAATGTTCCATTCGGTAAGAAAACTAAAGTTAATACATATGAAGGAAGTAATTTAATAACTGTTAGTAATTATTTAACTATCAATGATGTAAAAATAATGTGTGTTGATTTTGAAGAATCAGTTAAGAATGCAAAGAAGGGAGATTTCGTTTATTTTGATCCACCATATGATTCTGATACTAGTACATTTAATAGTTATACTGAAGATGGTTTTGGAAAAGAAGAACAAGTGAGACTTGCTAGAGTGTATAAAGAACTTGCTGATAGAGGCGTTTATGTTATGCTTTCCATAATACATGTCTGGTTAAAGAGTTATATAAAGGATTTAATATTGAGGTTATAGAGGCTAAAAGAAATATAAATTCAAATGGTAAGAAACGTGGTTGTGTTGAGGAAGTAATAATAACTAATTTTTAATTGCAAAACTTTAAATAAGTAGTGCTTAGGCACTGCTTTTAATATGAAAAAATATATTTACATAGACCCCCCTAGGGTGTATAATATTTGTGGTGAGTGAGATGAGAGAAGAGTGTAAGAGTTGTGGAATGTGTATGAATTCATTTCATAGAACTGAAAAGGAAACTCAAGATTTAATAAAGAGACTTAATGTAATTGAAGGACAAATTAAGGGAGTTAGACAAATGCTTGAAAGTGAACGTAAGTGTGAAGATGTGTTAATACAAGTGTCTGCGATTACTAAGTCACTACAGAGTTTTGGTAATACATTATTAAAAAGTCATTTAGAGACATGTGTTACTAAAAAGATAATGAAGGGTGAAAATAATGCTATAGATGAAGCTATGGATTTATTTAAGAAATTATATTAGAGGTGGAATATGCTAGAGATTAAAAATATAAGTGTTAAAATTAAAGAT